>NZ_JAYRCW010000175.1:0-1516 GCF_041909755.1 Sandaracinobacter sp. | reverse complement strand
ATGGGGCCGGAGATTGGGCGGGTTGTCGCAATTCTAGCGGGTCGTTGGCGCGCGTGCCGCCGGGCGGGCGCTCGGGTTATGCTTGAGCGGCCTGCTGCCCGTCAATCACGCTTCACGCCATGCCCCAACGAATCGGCTTCGTCCTGCTGACCCACGCCAACACGCCGCAGGTCCGCCGCCTGATCGGCACGCTCGACCGCATGTTCGACGCGCCACCCATCGTCTGTCACCACGATTTTTCGAAATCTGACCTGCCGGCCCGGGGCTTTGGCGCAAATTTTTCATTCGTGCGGCCCCACGAGGTGACCGGCTGGGGGCGCTTCTCGATCGTCGAGGCGACCCTGCGCGGCATCGAGGTGCTGTATGCCCGGCCCAATCCGCCCGACTGGTTCGTGCTGCTGAGCGCGGCGGATTATCCGGTGAAGCCGGCGGAGAAGATTCTCGCCGATCTGGCCGCGAGCCCCTTCGATGCCTTTGTGGAGCATCGGGAGATCAGCTACGAACGCCGCCGGGAGCCCGCCGACAAGATGTACTTCCGGCGCTACCGGACTTTCCGCTTCCATGTGGCGGCGCTGTTTGGCGGCGCGCCGGCGGATCGCTTCTTCACCCTGGAGCATCCGCTGCTGACACGCCACTTCACGCCGTTTTCAGAGGCGTTCCGCTGTTATTTCGGCAGCCAGTGGTTCTGCGCCAACGGCAAGGCGGCCGAGCATCTGCTGCGCTTTCACCGGGAGCAGCGCGGCCTTGCCGAGCACTACCGGCGCCAGGAGCGCTACCGGGTGATCTGCCCGGACGAGTCCTACATCCAGACCATCCTCGCCAACGACCCTGGGCTGAAGGTGGCGAACGACCCGCTGCGCTACATCGACTGGGTGGCAGGCGAGCCCCATCCGCGCACCCTGGGCTGCGCCGATCTGCCGGCGATCGCCCGATCCACCGCCCACTTCGCCCGCAAGTTCGACGTGGCGGTGGACGCTGCGGTGCTGGACCGGCTGGACGAGATCGTCGGCTAAGGGCCGACGGCGGGCCTAGTGCCCGCGGGCGAAGAGCTGGGCGGCGCCGGGCAGCCTGAGGGCGGCGAGCTTGGCCATCACGCCGTCCCAATCCACCGCATCCAGCGTGTTCTTGACCAGCAGGCCCAGGTCGGTCTCGCCTTCCATCAGCAGGCGGCGGCTGAAGAACAGGGTGTCCGGGTCTTCCTCGCGGAGCGCCAGGGCCAGGTAGTCGCGGGTCTTGGCCGAGATGGTGAGATCCGGGTCGTGCCCGTCGAACAGCGGGCTGAAGCCCCGCGGCCCGAAGGTGAAGCGCAGCGCCATGCCGGCGTCGGTCACCTTGAGCAGCAGGCGCTTGCCGGTGAGGGGTTCCAGGGTGTCGCGGGGCAGCAGGCGGTCGAGGGCCAGGTTGAGGCCGGTGACCAGCGCCAGGGTGGGCGGCAGCTGCGGCAGGCGGGCGCCCACGCGGGCGAAGGGGCCGGGCAGGGTGAAGGCGGGGATTTTCATCGGCGGGCTCCGGGCTC
>NZ_JAYRCW010000174.1:0-1525 GCF_041909755.1 Sandaracinobacter sp. | reverse complement strand
GCAGCATCACGCACCACACCCGCTCCGCCCCCAGCGCGTCCACCGCGACGGCGGCCGAAAGCGCGCTGTCGATCCCGCCGGAAAGCCCCAGCACCACGCCCGGAAAGCGGTTGCGCCCCACATAGTCGCGCAGGCCCACCAGCATCGCGTGGTAGATTTCCTCCTCATAGCTGTCCGGCATCTGCGTCGTGCCGGGCGCAAAGCCCGCGCCCCGCGCCCAGTCCAGCGTCACCACCGCTTCGTCCCAGTCGGGCAGGCGCACCATCAGGGCGCCATCGGCATTCACCGCAAAGCTGCCGCCGTCGAACACGATCTCGTCCTGCCCGCCGCTGCGGTTCACATACAGAAGCGAAAGGCCCGTCTCGGCCGCCCGCGCGCGCGCCAGCGCCAGCCGACGGTCCTCCTTCCCCAGCTCATAGGGGCTGCCATTGGGCACCAGCAGCAGCTCCGCCCCGCGCGCCTTAAGATGGCTCGAAACGTCCGGCGTCCACATGTCCTCGCAGATGGGCACCCCCAGCCGCACACCCCGGAAGTCCAGCGGTTCGGGCAGCGGCCCGGCCACGAACACGCGCTTCTCGTCGAACACGCCATAGTTGGGCAGGTCGTGCTTCAGCGTCACGCCCGCGATCCGGCCCCCGTCCAGCAAGGCAAAGCCGTTGTGCAGGCCCCTGTCGTCTGCCCAGCTGGTGCCCACCAGCATCGCCGGCCCGCCGTCCGCTGTCGCCTCGGCCATGCGCGTCAGCTGCGCCATCGCGGCCGCGTGCAGCGCGGGCTTCAGCACCAGATCCTCCGGCGGATAGCCGATGATGGAAAGCTCCGGCGTCACGATCAGGTCGGCCCCGGAGGCCGCGGCCCGCGCACGCAGCATGGCGGTGGCATTGCCGGCCAGATCCCCCATCGAAGGGTTCAGCTGCGCGGCGGCGATCTTCAATCTGTCTGCCATGCCCGAAGCCATAAGCGGTGCGCCGGGCTTTGCCTACTCCAGCCGCTCCACGGCAGACCCTATTTCAGCCGCTCCACGGCGGGCAGCCGCCAGCTGCCCGAAAGGATCGGCGCGTCCGGCCGATAGGCGCGGAACACCAGCGTGAAGCGGGCGGACTTTGGCGTGGGCAGCCAGTTCGCCCCGCCCCCCGGATCCTGCGGAGACAGGATCAGCGTCAGGCTGCCGTCCGCGTTCGGCGTCAGCCCGCGCGTGCGGTTGCCCACGGCATATCGGTCGATCGGATTGTCGACATAGAAGAGCCGGCCGTCCGGCAGCCGTTCATACATCGAAAGGCTCCAGAAGGCCCTGACCGGCACATTGGCTGGGATCGTCAGCGAATAGCGGTTCGCGCCATCCAGATCGGCCCGCGCGGCATCCTGCGTCGCGGACCAGTAAACCGCCTCCGTCGCCGGCAGCGCGCCCAGCCCCGCCAGCGCCACCCCTGCGCGAACGGCGTCGCTCGCCTCCACGGTCCCCAGCCCCGGCGGGCTGGCAGACCAGCCATCGCCCGTCGCAAGGCTGCCCTGCGCGATCACCGCCTTC
>NZ_JAYRCW010000173.1:0-1627 GCF_041909755.1 Sandaracinobacter sp. | reverse complement strand
ACCCTTCAGAACCGGGAAATGGATCAGCCCGCCAAATGGGACGCGACACGAAAGGCCGTCGATACGTTGATGGAAATCATCGCCGCGACGCGCAATGGCACGCGCGGCACCTCATGAGCGAGATCTTCGGGCGCTGGCAAAGCCCCGATCTGTCGCAATGAACCGCTCCAGCATCGGCACAATCAGCCTGACAGGATCGGCAGCGGGCTGGCCGGTTTCGCGAGCCAGCACTTCGGCATAGGCGGCAAGATCGCGGTGCAGCGGCCCCGGCAGTTCCACCGCCACCTTCACGGGTTTGTCTTCGATGAGAGGCCCGAGCTTCAGCTTCGTCATGGTCAGCTCCTATAAGGTTCGAGTACGAGATCGCGGTTAACGATGACCCTGACCGGGTAGCCCGGCCGGATCGTGAGGGTCGGCGCGACCTGCAACTGGCGCTGGACGATCTGTTGCCCTGCCTGATTGATGGTATCCTGCGCTCCGTCGCGGATGGCCCGGATCAGACGATCCTCGTCGTCGGTCGCCAGTTCCGTGCCGATGCCGAGCAGCGTGGACAGCCCCGCCGCCTTCATGAGATCCCACCAGTGGTAATCAACGCCATCTTCCAGCCCGGCATAGCCGGAAGCGTCCGCACCGGGCTGGCGCTCCAGCACGATAGAGCGGCCGTTGGGCAGGATCAGGCGGTTCCAGACCAGCAGCACGCGGCGCTGACCGAACTGCACACCGGCGTCATACTGACCGATGATGCGCGTTCCCTGCGGGATTAGCAGCAGGCTGCCGGTCGGGCTGTCATAGACATTTTCCGTGACCTGCGCGGTGATCTGGCCGGGAAGGTCCGAGCGGATGCCGGTAATCATCGCCGCCGGGATTACGGCCCCTGCCTGAAGGATGTAGGGCGAGGCTGGCGCCATGATCCGATCCATGGCAACGGTCTGCCGTTCCACCGGCCCATTCAGAAATGCCGTGTGGCGGTCCTGTGTTGCGGGCTGGCCACCAAGGTCAAGGCCAGCAAGGCCCGGCATATTGGAGCCAGGCGTCGTCGCCACTCTTGGCCCGGACTGGAAGAACACTGTACTGAGACGCGCAGCTTCTTCTTCGGCAAGCCGGCGCTCTTCGGCAGGATCGCGGGCAGGCGTCGCCATGGCGGGCGGCGTGACGGGCTGACCCCGGTTCTGGGCATCCAGGATCGGGCCACCGAGATCGCCCGGCAATGCCGGCCCCAGGACCGGCCCGGTATAATCCTTCGGCAGACCCGCCAGTCCATCTGCCGTGGCGCGATTCTCGGTCGAATAGAGTTCTTCACCGTTTCCGCTCATGTCGCGCGTCTGGAGCGCATAGATCAGCGCCCCGCCGATGCCGAGGAGCGCAACAGCCCCGGCACCGGCCAGCATCTTGCGCGACAGGCGCGTGACGTGCGGCGGCTCGGCACGCAGACGCATCGGCGTTGGGTTGGTGGTGGCCTCTTCACTCATGACGGTTGCTCCCCGGTTTTGGCGGGCTGGGCAGCTTGCCTTTGCTCGATGCGAACGATCCTGACCGTCTGCTGCTGCTTGCCGCTACCAAGACGCAGCTCAGCCGCTCCGAACAGCCGATCGACGATCAAGATGTTCTGGTGAACACGGGAATTGAC
>NZ_JAYRCW010000172.1:0-1655 GCF_041909755.1 Sandaracinobacter sp. | reverse complement strand
ATGTTTATAACGTCTTCGTGAGCCTGCTGAACCTCATCATGGCCTTTGGCGGCGAGCGCGACTGACATCCGTCCGCAGCGGTAAGCAAAAAGGCGACCTTCGGGTCGCCTTTTTCATTGGAGCCGTGCGGCCTCAGGCCCGCTCGAAGAGCGCGATGGATTCCACGTGGGATGTCTGCGGGAACATGTTGGCGATGCCCGCCCCCATCAGCCTGTAGCCCTTCTCGTTGGTCAGCACCGCTGTATCCCGGGCCAGCGTGGCCGGGTTGCACGAGACATAGACGATGCGCTTCGGCGAACACACGCCCAGCGCCTTGACCACCGCGATGGCCCCTTCCCGCGGTGGATCGATCAGCAGCTTGTCCAGCGGCCCGAGCGCCGCCAGGCTGTCTTCGGTCGCCTCGAACAGGTTGGCCGCGTGGAACTCGCAGCGCTCGCCCAGGCCGTTTTCGACAGCATTCTGGCCCGCCCGACGGACCAGCGCGTCGCTGCCCTCGACACCCACCACATAGGCGCCCAGACGGGCAATCGGCAGGCTGAAGTTGCCGAGCCCGCAGAACAGGTCGGCGATCCGCTCGCCGGGCTTCGGATCGAGCAGCTGCATCGTCCGGCGCATCAGCACCCGGTTGATGCCCATGTTCACCTGGGTGAAGTCGGTGGGCCGGAAAGCCATCGACACGCCGAACTCCGGCAGCGTGTAGGCTAGCCCCGGCGCGTCCTTCGGAAACAGCCGACGCGCCGAATCCGGGCCGCTCGGCTGCACCCACACCTGGATCGACTCCGCCTCGCCAAAGGCGACCAGCCGGGCCGTGTCGGCCGCGGAGAGCGGCACCAGATGCCGGAACACCATCACCGTGATCCCCTCACCCACCGCAATCTCGATCTGTGGCAGACGATCCGGCGCCGACATGCCGGAAATCAGCGCCCGCAAACGCGGCACCATCGCCGACAAATGGGGCGGCAGGATCGCGCAGCTTTCCATTGGCGCCACGTAGCTGCTGCGCCGCTCGTGAAAGCCGATCAGCACGCCGCCCTTGCTTGGCACCATCCGCACCGACAGCCGCGCGCGATAACGATAGCCCCAGGCCGGGCCGACGATCGGCGGGTAGAGCACATCCGGCCGCGCCCGGCCGATGTGCCAGAGGGCGTTCTCCAGCACCCGCTGCTTCGCCGCCACCTGGGCGCCGGATTCCAGATGCTGCATGCTGCAGCCACCGCACACCCCGAAGTGGGGGCAGCGCGGCTCGACCCGCTGGGCGCTGGCCGAAATCACCCGCGTCACATCCGCCACCTCGTAGTTCGGCTTGACCTTGTAGGACGTGAATTCGACCCGCTCGCCGGGCAAGGCGCCCTCGATGAAGATCGTCTTGCCGTCGACGTGGGTGACGCCGCGCCCCTCGTGATCAAGGGATTCGACAACGGCTTCGCGGGGGGCTGCTGCGTGCATGGCAATACGGTCGGAACAGGAAGGGCGCCATTTTAGCGGCGGGCACAGCCGTTGCAATCCGGCGCGTTATAATTGCCGGATGACAAATACACTTCTTGGCGGCCTGTCGGTCGAGACCTTTCTCACCGAATACTGGCAAAAAAAACCGCTCCTCGTGCGCCAGGCGGTTCCCGGCTTCACCGGCGTCGTAACCAAGGACGAACTCTTCG
>NZ_JAYRCW010000171.1:0-1782 GCF_041909755.1 Sandaracinobacter sp. | reverse complement strand
CTGTTCCTTCTTGTCAGCGCGCGGACGGGCAGTTCCGCCGAAGCGCTGGCCTATACGCTGCAGGCGGCAGGCCGGGCCGTGGTTGTCGGCGAGCAGACGGGCGGCGCCGCCAATCCGGGCAGCGTGTGCCAGACGCAGGATGGCTTTTCCGTCTTCATATCGGTCGGCACGCCGGTGAACCCGATCACAGGCACCAACTGGGAAGGCCTGGGGGTGACGCCCGATGTGATCGTGCCGCAGGCCGATGCGCTTCGTGTCGCGCAGATCCTGGCGCTGGAGGCGGAGGGGACGCGGTTGCCGGCCGAAGCGGGGCTGGTGCTGGAAACGCTGAAGGCCGATGCGCGCGCCACCCCGGCCGACCGCGCGCTTGCGGGGCGTTATGGTGACCTGCTGATCGCGGATGCCGGTGGCACGTTGCACCTGCTTCAGGGGCGCCGCCCCGCGCGAACGCTGGTGCCGCTGGACCGCGACCATTTCAGCCTTGCCGAAGACCCGGCCACGCGCTTCGCGATCGAGCGGCGGCCGGACACCGGAGCGATTTCCGCCCTGGTGAAGACATTGCCGGGCGGCGGCGAAGTGCGCTTCCCGCGCGCGCTGGAGCTTTCGGCAACCCAACCTTGAGCGAACGCCTGCCCGAATTCGAAGCCGAGCTGTGGCGATGGAAGGGCCATGCCAGCTGGCATTTCGTGACCTTGCCGGCAGACCTTGCCGACAGCGTGCGGCTGCACGGGTTTCTGGCCCCCAGGGGGTGGGGATCGGTTCGGGTGCGGGCGGTTTCAGGGGGTGTCGGCTGGGACACCTCCGTCTTTCCCGACAAGTCGAGCGGCTCCTATATCCTGCCGGTGAAGGCGGATGTGCGGCGGCGGCTGGGCATCGGGGCCGGCGACCGGTTCCCGCTGGAACTGACTCTGCGGGATCAGGCGATGGTCTGATCTCCCCGCACAAGGGCTTGCAGGGAGGTCGCCCCCCGATAATCTGCGCCGATGACGACCGATCGCAGCCCCGGCCCCAGGCGCCATTTCCTGGAGCCAGCCCGCAGGCGCCCGAACCCATGGCAGGAAGTCCGGAAGCGCAGGTGGCGCCGGAACCTGCTGTTCGGGTCACTTCTCGTGGCGGCCATCGCGCTGGGCGTATTCATCGGACTGATGCTGCCGGGTTTGCAATCGCCCGACGGCGACGGACAGCCGACACCGATCTACAATCCAGATCCACCGCGGCAGCGGCGCGCGGAGACGCCGGCACCGCAACCGGCGGATGATGGCCGGGCGGCGCGCACGCAGCCCGGCGGAAGGACTGTTGCCTTCGGCTTTTGCGCCGGGCGGTCGGGCGACAATTGCGTGATCGATGGCGACACCTTCATCATGGACGGCGCCATCATCCGCCTTGCCGGGATCGACACGCCCGAAATCGGCGGTGCGCAATGCCGGGAAGAGCGGGCGCGGGGGGAAGCGGCGGAACAGCGGCTGCACCAGATCCTGAACAGCGGGCCGGTGCAGATCGTGCCGGCGGGGGGCCGCGATCGCGACCGTTATGACCGGCTTCTGCGCGACGCGCTGGTGGCGGGGCAATCCGTTTCCGAGTGGCTGGTGGCCGAGGGCCATGCCCGCCGGTGGCGCGGGCGCAAGGAAAGCTGGTGCTGACCCCTAGGCGTAGTTGAAGCTGACGCTGATCCGTTCTGCCTTCGCGCGGCCCTGCGGCACTTCGTGACGGAGCCAGCTTTCCCACAGCAGCACGGTTCCGGGTGCGGGTTGCAGATAGACGAAGGGCCGGGTTTCCTCTGGC
>NZ_JAYRCW010000170.1:0-1788 GCF_041909755.1 Sandaracinobacter sp. | reverse complement strand
GATCGCGGCCTTGGCGGCGGCCGCGAACATCTGGTCCGCCTCTGTCGAGAGGCGGGCGCCGCGCGGGCCGAGCGCCGGGGTGAGCCGCACCGGCACCAGCTGCTTGGTGCGGGCAAGGGGGGGCAGGTCTGTCGCGCCGGCTTTCCGAGCAAGGCCGGCGATCGCGTTCGCCTGCGGCGCGTCCGGATTCTGTTCGAGGAAGGCGACGAGGCGCATCAGCCCCGCGCCGGAGCCTTGCGCGATCAGGATCTGCGCTTCGGCGGTGGGATGCAGCAGTCCGCGCGGCATGGCGGACAGGTCCGCCGACGCCGCTGTCACCTGACCCTTGTCGATTGCGCGGAAGATCCGGGCATAGGCCTCGCGCTGGGCGGGCGACAGCTGTGCGGGCACCGACCGCTCGGCCGCGGTGAAGGGCGATTTCAGCGGTGTCGCGGTGACGTCGATGGTTTCCTGCGCCGCGAGCGGCGCGGCAGACAGAAGGGCGGCAAGCAACAGACGCTTCACTGGGTGATCCTGTGTTTCAGCGCCAGCAGGTCGGCCCAGGCACGGGCTTTCTCTTCGGGGCGGCGCAGCAGATAGGCGGGGTTGAAGGTGGCGAGCGCCGGAACCGGCCCGCCGCCGGCATCGACCGACAGCCAGCTCCCCCGGACGCGGGTGATGGGGGCGGTTTCGCCGGCCAGCGCCTGCACCGGGTTCGCGCCCATCAGCAGCAGGTGGCGCGGGCGGGTCAGGCGGACATGGGCCAGCGTGAGCGCCAGATCCTCGGCGATATCGTCCGGCGTGGGCGGGCCGGGAATGCGGCGGCGCGGGCAGAGCAGGGCAATGTAGCAGCTGGAGCGGTCCACCCCGATGGCGGCCAGCATGCGATCCAGGAACTGCCCGGCGGGGCCGCTGAAGGGCTTTCCGGTCTTCAGATCCTCCGCCGACGGCGCTTCGCCAAGGATCATCAGCCCGGATTGCGGGTTCCCGTCCGCGAACGGGGCGCGGGGGTGGCGGGCCGCCATCTGTTCGGACAGGTTCTGAAGCGTCGTCGCAGCAGACCACCACGCCTCTTCGGCCGGGCGGGCGACGGGGGCCTGCCGCGCGGGCGGCCGTTGCTTCGGAGCTTCGAAAATCGCCTCGGCCTCGGCCTGCTGGAACCAGGGCACGGGATCGGCGCCGACCACCGTGTCGACACCGGCCAGTTTCCACCAGTCCAGAATCGCCGCAATGTCCCCCGGGGTCAGGCCCGCGGGATGTGCAGGTGACGCACCCAGTCCCATAGGGGGCGACAAATGGCAGTGTTCATGCAACGGTCAAGGCCGGATCGTCGCCGTTCATGGGATTTCGGGTTGAAAACCCATGACAGCGCGATGAATAGAGATCGGGGAATCCTCGAGGGACCAACGGAAGAGATCGAATGAGCAATCGTGAAGCTATGCCCTATGATCTGGTGATCGTGGGCGCCGGGCCGGCGGGCCTGTCCGCCGCGATCCGGGCGAAGCAGGTGGCGGCCGAAAAGGGCGTGGATCTGTCCGTCTGCGTGCTGGAGAAGGGCTCTGAAGTCGGGGCCCACATTCTGTCCGGCGCGGTGGTCGATCCGAAGGCGCTGGACGAGCTGATCCCCGACTGGCGGGACCAGGGCTGCCCGATCGCGGAAACGCCGGTGACGGAAAACCACCACTGGGTGCTGACGAAGGGCGCGAAATACGAGTTTCCGCATATCCTGATGCCCAGCTTCATGAACAACAAGGGCACCTATACGGGAAGTCTCGGCAATCTGTGCCGCTGGCTGGCGGGGCAGGCCGA
>NZ_JAYRCW010000169.1:0-1808 GCF_041909755.1 Sandaracinobacter sp. | reverse complement strand
GGCTGCAGGACGCGTGGCTGGGCGGAGGTGAAGCCGGCCATGCGTAACCTGCCGGCAGCGGCGCGGCAGCTACGCGCGGACGCCGTATAGGAAGGGTCGGCAGGAACGCCGGGAGCAGGGGGGCGCTCGGCATTCTCTTCGCGGCGGCATTGGAGGGGCAGTGCCCCTCCCGTCTTTCACCCTTGGATCTGCTTCAGCACCGCGATCGCGGCAGCTTCCGACGGCAGCCCCTCCGGCGCGCGCAGATGCCCAAGCGCTTCGGCGAAGCCCACGCGCTGCGCCGCGGCGATCGCGGGGTCCAGCATCGGTGCGACCAGCGCTTCGGCCAAGGCTTCCGGCGTGCAGGTCTCCTGCAGCCGTTCCGGCACGACCTCGCGCTCGGCGAGCAGGTTCACGAGCGAGGCATGCGGCACCTTCACCAGCCGTCGGGCGATCGCCGCCGTCACCGCGTTCACCCGATAGGCGACGACATGCGGAATGCCCGCCACCGCCATTTCAAGCGAAGACGTCCCGGACTTGATCAGCCCCGCCCCGCCGGATTGCGCGACGGCGGCGAAGGCGTCGTGCTTGGCCTCCAGCCCGTCGATCAGGATCGGCGCGACGGGCCAGCTGGCCGCGGCCTGGCGCACCATGTCCGCGACGATGGGGGCCACCGGCAGCACCGGCCGCAGCCCCGGGACGCGCAGCGCGGCGAGGCGCAGCGCCTCGGCGAAGGCGGGCAGCAGGCGAGAAGCCTCCATCCGGCGGCTGCCGGGCATGACGATGATGGGGCGTTCCTCGCCGCCGATGCCGTGCTGTGCCCGGAAACGTGCTGCATCGCCGCGATCCGCCCCGCTTTCCAGCACCGGATGGCCGACGAAGGTGACCGGAATGCCGGCCTGTTCGAAGAAGACCGGTTCGAAGGGCAGTAGACAGAGGATGCGGTCCACCTTCCGCTGCAGCTTCAGCACACGCCCCGGCCGCCAGGCCCAGACCTGCGGCGCGACGTAATGCACCACGGGAATGCCGAGCGGCTTCACCTTCTCGGCGACGCGCAGCGTGAAGCCGGGGCTGTCGATGGTCACCAGAACCGCGGGCTTGCGCGCCGCGATGTCGGCCACGGCATCGCCGATCAGCCGCTTCAGGCGGAAGATCTTGGGCAGGACTTCCATCAGGCCCATCAGCGCCAGCTCGCGATAGTCGAACAGGCTGGTCACGCCCTGTTCGGCCATGCGCGGCCCGCCGATGCCGGCGATCTTCAGATCGGGTCGCCGGGCGTGCAGGGCCGCGATCAGCCGGGCGCCGAGCACGTCGCCTGAGGCCTCGCCGGCCAGGATGTAGACCAGCGTCATGCGAAGGCCGCGACGGGGGGACGGATGAAGGGGCGGGTCGGCCAGTCGCGATGGTTGAACACCTGGCCGTCCGCGCGCGCCGCCGTCATCCGTGCCGGATCCAGCGTGCAGAACACCCATTGGTCCTGGTCGAGCGCGCCGCGCGCCAGCACGCCATCTTCCGGGAAGCCGCGATCGACGGGGCCGAACACCGCCGCATGGCCGCGATTCACATCCAGTGCGGCGGACCACGGCGCCACGCCCACGGTCGGCGTGATGGCGACGTAGCACTGGTTTTCCATCGCCCGCGCCGCCGCACCCACGCGCACGCGGTTGAAGCCGTGCATGCTGTCTGTGCAACTCGGCGCGAGGATCAGCCAGGCCCCGGCCTCCACCTGCACCCGCACATGCTTGGGGAATTCCACGTCGTAGCAGATGGAGATGCCGATCCGCCCCCAGGGCGTGTCGAAGACGTTCGGGTCCGCGCCCTGGGAGACC
>NZ_JAYRCW010000168.1:0-1833 GCF_041909755.1 Sandaracinobacter sp. | reverse complement strand
CAGTCGAAACAGGAACGAAATCGGATCGAGGCCCGGCCCCGGCCCGGCCCGGCCAGCACGCGGCGCGACGCCGGGCGGCCGGGATGCCCCGCGCCCGCCGTCCGACGGTCAGGCAATGATGTCGGGGACGAGGCGGCCTTCCAGCCAGGCGATCTCGTCCTTCAGCTTCAGCTTGCGCTTCTTCAGTCGCTGCAGCTGCAACTGGTCCACCACCGAGCCGTCCAGCCGCGCGATGACGGTGTCGAGGTCGCGGTGCTCGCTGCGCAGTTCATGCAAGCGGCGCAGCATGGCGTCACGGTCGGCGATCATGGCCGGCGGCCTCGGAGCGAAGTTGATGGTGCATTCCCAGCGTCAACGCCCTTAACATGATCGGGCCGGGGCGCGACAGGCCAATCCCTGGTCCTGCCTCCTCCGGCCCGGAGCCGTGGTCCTCGACTGCGCCCGGCCTTCAGAGCAGAGGACGCGTCAAGCATGCCCATGAATGCCCGCATCGCCTCCCTCGAGCAACGTCACGCCGCGCTGGAACGCCAGATCCTCGATGAGGATCGCCGACCGCGGCCCGACGACACGGCACTGTCCCGCCTGAAGCTTGAGAAGCTGCGCCTCAAGGAGGAGATGGAGCGCCTGCGGTCGAGCCGGCCGCATTAAGGACAGCAGGACGACGCCGTTCCCCGCTCAGGCCGCGTCTTCGGCCGGCGGGGGCGGCGTCAGGCTGCCACCCGCGGCCTGGATGGCCGCATTCAGGTCGCCCTGGCTGCACAGGCCGAGGATGACCGGATCGCGCGGCTTGATATTCGCGCTGTTCCAATGGGTCTTGTCGCGGACCTTGGCGATGGTGTCCTTGGTGGTGCCGAGCAGCTTTGCCACCACCGCATCCGGGAGCATCGGATAGTTGCGCAGCAGGAAGGCAATGCCGTCCGGCCGGTCGTTGCGCTTCGAGACGGGCGTGTAGCGGCCACCCTTGGCGCGCTGCTTCGGCAGGACGATGGTGCTTTCCTGCAGGCGCAGCCGGGCCCCGGTGTCGGCCTCGCAGCGGGCGATTTCCTCGCGCGTCAGCTGGCCCGAGGCGATGGGGTCGAAGCCGACGATGCCCTGCGCCACCTCGCCATCCGCGATGGCCTGGATTTCGAGCGGGTGCATGCCGACGAAATCGGCGATCTGTTCAAAGGAAAGCGACGTCTTGTCGATCAGCCACACGGCGGTGGCCTTCGGCATGAGTGGCTGCGGCATGAGCTGACCTCGGCTGGCCGGAGGGGCGGCAGGAGCGAACCCCCGCGACAAATGTGCGCTTCCTATAATGACGCGCTGTGGCAGGGTCAAAGCCTTGATGGGAAAGGAAGCGCGATGGCCGCGACGGATGAAGAGGACCAGCCGCGCCGGCGGCAAGTGCTTGAAAAGCCGAAATTCGACGGTTGGGACGTATCGCAGCTCCAGGACTATATCGCCGAACTGAAGAGCGAGATTGCGCGGGCCGAGGTGGTGATCGGCGCGCGTAACGATCATCGTGCGGCAGCAGAAGCGTTCTTTCGGAAGCCCTGAACAGGGCGGAGGCGGAAGAACTGTGCTCATTACCCGAACCCCACCCCACCATGCTGGCCGGTGAGAGTTCTGGTGCTGGGCGGACCGTTGGGATGTTCCCCCCCTTGAACGCGCGCCGTGCGCAAGAGTGGGTTTCGGCACTCTTCCGCCAGCCGCGCACCGCACCAGGTTGAGGTTTCCAAAGGCCTTTCGGCCTTTGGTGGGGAGAGCCCGAGAGGGGCGACGCCCCTCTCGGTTCCGCAGCGTCTGTTGGAAGACCCCTCGGCCTTCGGCGAAGTGAGGCTTGGATAAGGG
>NZ_JAYRCW010000167.1:0-1883 GCF_041909755.1 Sandaracinobacter sp. | reverse complement strand
ATGGGGATGAGTGCAAATCTGATCGACGCGCTGGGCGGCCTCGGCGGCCTTCAGCAGATCGCCAGCGAACGGGGCGTGGACCAGCAGACGGTGGCAACCGGCGCGGCCGCGCTGCTGCCCGCCGTGCTGGGCGGCTTCAAGAAGCAGGCGCAGGCCCAGCCCTCCGGCCTTGAAGGGCTGGTCGGCATGCTGGGCGGCATGGGCGGCGGCGGCCTTCTCGATGCCGTGCTGTCCCCTCAGGCGACTCCGGTCGATCAGGGCAACCAGGTGCTGGGCCAGATCTTCGGCACGCCCGATGTCAGCCGCGCCGTCGCCGGCCAAGCCTCGGCCAGCACGGGGATCAGCCCGGATCTCCTGAAAAAGCTGCTGCCGATCGTCGCCATGGCGGCCGCCGGCATGATGGCGAAATCCGCAAGCGCGGGCGCCCCGCAGGGCGGCGGCGGGCTCGGCGGCCTGCTGGGTCAGGTGCTGGGCGGGCTCGGCGGCGGCCAGCCGGCAGCGGCCGGCGGTCTCGGCGGTCTCGCCTCCATGCTCGACCTCGACGGGGATGGAAACCCGCTGGACGACATCATGGGAATGGCCTCGAAACTGGCCCGCTGAGGCGGTGGGATCGAGGGCGTCGTGAGCTCCGGCTTCACGCCCTCGATTCCCCCTCTCCGCCCGCTCAGGCTACGCTTGTCGAAGCCCCCACCGGCAAGGCACTTCGTCCGGCAACCCGTCTCACACGCGCATCCTCGGCCGCGCCGACAACGCTTGCCATGTGCGCCATGCCGGCCACCTCCAACGCCGTATCGCGGAGCATGGGGCGTTCCCAAACAAGGCTCCGATCCGGGTCCCCTGCCAATGAAGTCCGGAACCCCCTAAAACCCGTCCTCGCTCACCGCCTGCAACCGCTGTTCCTCCAGCACCTGCAGGGTGAACAGGATGGCCCGCGTTTCCCCGTCCACGATCCCATCCACCAGCCCCTGCCGGAACCGCTGCTGGAAGGCGCGGGTGGCGGCTGGCAGGTCCGCGATGTCATAGCCAAAGCGTTCCAGCGCCAGCCCGAACGCCCCGTCCGGCCAGCCCGGATCGGTCAGCAGCTTGTCGGGCCGGGCCAGCGCGATGCGGTGCTGCGCCAGGCGCGGCCAGTCGAACAGCTCGCCCGGATCCTGCTTGCGGACGGGCGCGATGTCGGCATGGCCGATCACGTCGGCCCGGTCGATGCGGTGGCGCACGCTCAAGGTCGCCACCAGCCGGATCACCTGCCGCATCTGAACGTCCGGGAAGGGGCGGTATCCCCATTCATGCCCCGGGTTCTGGATCTCGATCCCGATGGAGCTGCTGTTGATGTCGGATTGCCCGCGCCAGCGGCTGGCGCCCGCATGCCAGGCCCGGTCCAGCTCCTCAACCATCTGCACGATCCGCCCGTCCTCATGCACGATATAGTGCGAGGAGACGCCCGAGTCCGGGTTGCACAGCCAGTCCTCGGCGGCCTGGCCGTCCTCCATCCCCGTGTAATGCAGGATGATCTGCCGGATGGGCCGCTGCCCCTCCGGCACGACGCGGGCGTTGTAGTTGGGCGAAGGCCGCCATTCGATCTCGTCTGCAAGCCTCATCGTTCGTCCGCCTTCTTCGCCGTGCGAACCCGGCCGCGCCCGGAATTCGCGGCCAGAAAAAGGCTCGCTTCGCAAGCCACCCGTTTCATCGCTCTTCCGCCTTCCTGGCCGTGCGAACCCGGCCGCGCCCGGAATTCGCGGCCAGAAAAAGGCTCGCTTCGCAAGCCACCCGTTTCATCGCTCTTCCGCCTTCTTCGCCGTGCGAAGCGTAATGATCGCCACGCCCGCCAGCGTCAGCGCCCCGCCCACCCACATCATCGGCGTCACCGGCGTACCATACACCAG
>NZ_JAYRCW010000166.1:0-1976 GCF_041909755.1 Sandaracinobacter sp. | reverse complement strand
CGGGGGTTTGAGGGGGCAGAGCCCCCTCAGTCTCTCATCTGCCGTCCTCCGACAGCGGGCGGGCAGGACCTCCTCGGCTCAGGCCGCCGTTACCCGAACCGGATCACATCATACCGGCTGCCCAGCCGCAGCCGCCGCAGTTCCTCGCGCGTGCGGCGCAGCACCCGTTCCAGCCGCCCTTCGCGGCCCGGCGCGGTGGGTCCGCCGTCTGCAAAGCGCGCCATGATGGAGCCGGCGGCCCATTCGGGTTCCGCGGTTCCGCTGTCATTGCGCTTGCCCTGCACGGCGGGGGCGGGGGTCATCTGCCAGATGCGCGCCGTGGGGAAGAAGCCCAGTGTTTCGTTGAACAGCAGTTCGTCCACCGGGTCCGCGAAGCGGTCGGTCATCGCCAGCAGCCGCTTCGCGGTCGCCGCCGTCAGCACATAGCAGCCGGCCCCGATATGGCTGGAAAGCAGCCGCCCCAGGTGCCGCCCGCCAACCGAAACGCCCACGGTGGAGACATGCGCCCGCGTGCCCCAGGTTTCCAGTTTCACCAGGTCGGCGTCGGCCGGGATCCAGCCTGTGTCGGTCACCAGCGCCCCGAATCCGGGGGCCAGGATCATGTCGTCCTCAAGCACCATGCCAAAGGGTTCGCCGCTTGCCGCGATGGCGGCCCAGGCCGCGCGGTGGCTGTGGAAGCAGCCGAAGGCGCCCGCGCTCATCCGGTGGCCGTTGGCCATGGGCGGACCGCCCGCGGCCGCGGCGGCGATGGCCGGGTCCTGCGCGTCGGTGGCGCTGATCCGCACCAGCTCGAAACCGGCCCCGGCCGCCTCGCGCTGCATATGGGCCCAGCGGTCGGGCCGCCGGTCCAGGTTCAGGCAATAGGCCTTCACCCCGGGGCCTCAGTCGAACAGGGAGGAGACGGAGCTTTCGTCGGAAATCCGCCGGATCGCCTCGCCCAGCAGCGGCGCGATGGTCAGCAGCCGGATCTTCTTCGCCTCGGCCACCGGCGGCGTCGCGCCGATGGAATCGGTGATCACCAGTTCCGTCAGCGCCGACCCGTCGACCCGCGCCACCGCCCCGCCAGACAGCACGCCATGCGTCACATAGGCGGCCACGCCCGCCGCGCCCGCGTCCATCAGCGCCTGCGCGGCGTTGCACAGCGTGCCGGCCGAATCGACGATGTCGTCGATCAGGATGCAGAAGCGGCCTGAAACGTCGCCGATGATGTTCATCACTTCGGATTCACCGGCCCGCTCGCGCCGTTTGTCCACGATGGCCAGCGGCGCGTTGCCCAGCCGCCGCGCCAGCGCGCGGGCGCGCACCACGCCGCCCACGTCGGGCGAAACCACCATCAGCTTGCCGGAATGATCGGGATAGCGCGCCTGGATATCGGCCGACATCACCGGCGCGGCATAGAGGTTGTCCGTCGGGATATCGAAGAAGCCCTGGATCTGCCCGGCGTGCAGGTCCACCGAAAGCACCCGCGATGCGCCGGCCACCGTGATCAGGTTGGCGACCAGCTTGGCGGAAATCGGCGTGCGCGGCCCGGGCTTCCGGTCCTGCCGGGCATAGCCGAAATAGGGAATCACCGCCGTGATCCGCTTCGCGCTGGATCGGCGCAGCGCGTCGATGCAGATCAGCAGCTCCATCAGATTGTCGTTCGCGGGCGCTGATGTCGATTGCAGCACGAACACATCCTCGCCGCGCACATTCTCGTGGATTTCCACGAAAATCTCCTCGTCGGCGAAGCGCCTGACCGACGCTTTCGTCAGCGGGATTTCCAGATAGCGGGCGACATCGGCCGCGAGCGTCGAGTTGCTGTTGCCGGCGAGCAGTTTCATCAGGCCATCACCCCTTTTGATTGCCCCGCGCCTAGCGGATGCCCGCCGCTGCCGCAACGGCTTCGGTTCCCGCCCTTGCGCCGCCCCGCCAGCTGTCGGACAAGGCCATGCCGCCGCCGGAGGATCGATCTGCCACGCCCCGCAACCCTGTTC
>NZ_JAYRCW010000165.1:0-1989 GCF_041909755.1 Sandaracinobacter sp. | reverse complement strand
CAGATCGGCTTGCGCGAAAGTCTGGGTCAGCGCTTCGGGAGACAGCGGGATGTCCTTGGCGATCTGCGCGCCCGGCGCGGCGGGGCCATAGGCGACGCCATCGACGACGAAGTAGATCGAGCCGGAGTTGCCGGTGCGGAAGACTGCAGCGGTTTCCAGCGGCGGCACGGCATAACGTTCGCCCGCGTCGAGGATCTTCTCGAACAGGACCGTGCCGTCGGCGGCGTTCACCCGAACCCAGGACGGGCGCACGGCCAGAACCTCGACGCCTTCCTTGGCATCGGCGATGACCTGCACGTCGCTGCCGACCGCCTGGTCGATGGCGGCGTCGACGGAATCGGTTTCGGCCACTTGCGCCAGCACGCCGGTATCGCGCGGGTTGATCGCGGCAATGGGCCCATCGCGCGAGGTCAGGACCGGCACGTCCAGCGCCTGCGGACGATACAGGCGGTCCAGCACGTCATCGGTCGCGGTGCCTTCGGCGCTGGCGACGGCCTCGGCTGCCGGTTCGGCCGGGCGCGTGGCCACGACGTTCGGCGCGGTTGCCCCGGCATTCGCCAGCGGGTCGATCTGGGCCACCACGGTCGGCGCCTCGTCGACCGGGGCCAGTTGCACACGCTGCACTTCCTGCAAGACGGACCAGCCGCCATAGCCGATGGCGCCGATCAGCGCGACCAGCACGGCGATGGAGCCAAGCGCTCCGGGCTCGATATGCGAGAAGATCGCCTCGCCGCGCGGGATGAAGCTGGCGTTCGGGTCGCCCAGCGGATCGGAAAATTCCGACCGCGCCCGCGCTTTGACGATCTGCTGTGGGGAAGCGGCGGCGGAAAGCCCGTGCGAAACCTGGTAGCCGGCCTCGGCGCAGAAACGCTCGAAGGCCCATTCCGGGTCCATCGCCAGGTAACGGGCGTAAGAGCGGACATAGCCCGCCACGAAACCGGGGGTCTCGAAGGCCGAAAGGTCGGCATTCTCGATGGCGGCGATGTAGGTGGCCTTGATCTTCAGCTCGCGCTGGACATCCAGCAGCGATTTCCCAAGCGTGGCCCTTTCGCCGCGCATGAGATCACCAAGACGCAACTCGAAGTCATCAAAGCCCTTTGGCTTGTCTTCTTCGGTTGTCGAAGGTTTCGACCTCCAACCGATCATCAGCGCCCTGTCCCCTTGGTGCACTACTCAAGCGTGGCCGCCTTCCCCAGCGACTCACATGTGTTCTATTCGCGAAAGCCTATCACAGGACAAGGGCTTTTCCACGGGCCAAGCCGCTTTAGGCGACCTGTTCGGCGCGATTCAGCGCACAATGTGCCCAGAGCTTGTCCATCGCCCGAACCAGCGCCTCGATCTCGCCCGTGTCATGCACCGGCGAGGGGGTGAAGCGCAGCCGTTCCGTCCCGCGCGGAACGGTCGGGAAGTTGATCGGCTGGACATAGATGCCGTGGTCTTCCAGAAGCATGTCCGACAGCATCTTGCAGTGCACCGGGTTGCCGACATGGACCGGCACGATATGGCTGCCGTGGTCGATGATCGGCAGGCCCATCGCCTTGAGCCGGGTCTTCAGGATCTTCGCCTGGGCCTGGTGCTTCTCGCGCAGGGCGCGGCCACCCTCCCCCTTCAGGAAGCGCACGGAGGCCGCGGCTCCCGCCGCCACGGCGGGAGGCAGCGAGGTGGTGAAGATGAACCCCGGCGCATAAGAGCGCACCGCGTCCACCATCCGCGCCGAGGCAGCGATATAGCCACCGAAGACGCCGAAAGCCTTGGCCAGCGTGCCGTTGACGATGTCGATCCGGTGCATCTGCCCGTCACGCTCGGCCACGCCCGCCCCACGGGGACCATACATGCCGACGGCGTGAACCTCGTCCAGGTAGGTCAGCGCGTCGAATTCGGCCGCGAGGTCACAGATTTCGCGGATTGGGCCGAAGTCACCGTCCATCGAATAGATCGATTCGAAGGCGATCAGCTTCGGCGCCGCCGGATCGTCCTTTTCCAAAAGCT
>NZ_JAYRCW010000164.1:0-2081 GCF_041909755.1 Sandaracinobacter sp. | reverse complement strand
CCAAACGGACGCTTCTAAAAGTTCAGGATCGTCAGGAGCTTTTCGACATTCCAGCCGACGAAGACAGCCTGATCCGCCATTATTCGCTGTCGCCGGCCGATCGGCTGGAAATCGAGCTTCGCAGGCGCAAGCACAACCAGATAGGTTTTGCGGTGCAGCTCTGCCTGATGCGTTATCCTGGCCGGCCGCTCATGCCGAACGAGACTCCTCCGGGCGCGATGCTCAATTATGTCGCCGAGCAGATTGACGCAGACCCCAGGCTATTTGATCTCTACGCCCGCCGTGAGGAAACTCGCCGCGATCACATCGCACACCTGCTCGGCTATCTGGAAATGAGAAGCCCGACAGCCGACGACCGTCGTGCGGCGCTGATGGCAGCCATCGACGCAGCCTCAACAACAGATAAGGGGGCGGTGATCGCAAAGGCAATCATCGCCACGTTCCGGGAGCGCCGGGTTCTCCTGCCAGCGGTGAACATGATCGAACGCATGGGGTTGGCAGCGCGCGCTGTTGCTCGCCGCCGCGCAGAGCACGCGCTGATCTCGGATCTCGAACCGGAAAAGCTTGAAACCCTCGATGCCCTGCTGAACGTTGATCCGGCGATCGGACAGACGCGCTTTCATTGGCTGCGCTCCGCTCCCGACGCCCCCGGAGCGGGCAACCTGGTCGGCTTGACGGAACGGATCGCGTTCCTGCGCTCGCTTGGGATCGATCCTCGTTTGCAGGCCCGTATCCCCTCCGGACGATGGGAGCAGATGATCCGCGAAGGTGATGCCACACCGGCTTGGCTCGCCAGTGACTTCAACGCCAGCCGTCGCCGTGCGACAATCGTGGCCCAGGTGATCAAGCTCGGCCAGAAGCTCACCGATGATGCGGTAATGATGTTCATCAAGCTGATGGGCCGGCTATTCTCCCAGGCCAACAACCGGAAAAAGCAGCGTCACATGAACGCCCGCATCGAAACATCCAAGGCGCTGCGACTGTTCCTCGACACGATCGTTGCCTTGCAGGCAGCGAACGACAATGATGTCGATCCCATGACGATACTGGACAGGCGCGTGGGCTGGCATCGGCTGCTGCAGATCAAACCCAGCCTTGAAGCCATGGTGGAGAACGGCGACATGTCACCGCTGGTGCTGGCGGCCGAGCAATATGGGAACATCCGCAAGTTCGCGGGGGCCTTCCTTCAGGCATTCACATTCCGCTCGCACCGCCGGCACGATCCACTGCTTGCGGCGGTCGCGATCCTGAAAATACTTTATGTGGAAGGGCGTCGTGTCCTGCCGGATCGCGTGCCGGTCGGCCATTTGGGTGCGAACGAAAAGAAACTGATCTTCGAGGATGGCAAGCCGGATCGGCGGCTTTATGAAATCGCCACGTTCGCTCATTTACGGGACCGGCTGCATTCGCGCGATGTGTGGGTCGAGGGCAGCCGGTCATTCCGACCGATAGACGAAGATCTCATGCCGAAGCCAACCTTTGTCGCTCTGAAGGGGCAAGATCAGCTCGGCCTCGGTGTCCCGTCCGACTGCGCTACCTGGCTGGCTGAAGTCAGGCAAATGATGGACGTCAATCTCAAACGGCTGGCCTGGCGCGCCCGTTTCGGCAAGCTCGATGGTGTGAGGATTGAAAACGGCACGCTGATCGTAACGCCGCATACCAGCGACGTTCCCGCAGCGGCGGAAGCCCTCAATGCCGAAATCACGGACATGTATCCACTGGTTGAGGTGCCCGATCTCCTGCGGGAAGTGCATGAGTGGACTGGATTTGCCCACCAGTTCACCCATGTCCGGACGGGAGATGCGCCGCAGAACATCGCCGCCATGCTGGCCGGCGTGCTTGCCGATGGCACGAATCTCGGCCCAAAACGCATGGCGGGGGCGTCGAAGGGGATTAGCGCCCACCAGATCGGCTGGATGCGCAGCTTCCATGCCCGCTCAGAAACCTACCGGGCCGCGCAGGCGTGCGTCACCGATGCCCATACGCGCCATCCGCATTCGCAAATCTGGGGCGACGGAACGACGGCCTCATCCGATGGGCAGTTCTTTCGTGCCAGCGACCGGGCCGCCAGGCGCAGCGAT
>NZ_JAYRCW010000163.1:0-2194 GCF_041909755.1 Sandaracinobacter sp. | reverse complement strand
ACCGGGCCGTGGCCCGCTACATCCGGAAACGCAGCCAGTGAAATCCCGCTTCATCACCTTCGAAGGCATCGACGGCGCCGGCAAGAGCAGCCAGATCGCGGCTGTCGTGGCGCTTATCGAATCCCGCGGCATCGACGTCGTCCAGACTCGCGAACCCGGCGGCACGCCCCTCGGCGAGAAGCTGCGCGAACTGCTGCTGCACGAGCCGATGCACCTGGAAACCGAAGCCATGCTGATGTTCGCCGCCCGCCGCGAGCACCTCGCAGCGCTCATCGAACCGTCGCTCGCCGCTGGCAAATGGGTGGTCTCCGACCGCTTCACGGACGCCACCTACGCCTATCAGGTGGGCGGACGCGGGCTGGACGAAGGGCGCTTCGCCGCGCTCGAGCAGTGGGTTCATCCCCACCTCCAGCCTGATCTCACGCTGATCTTCGACCTCGATCCGGCTGTCGCGGCGCGACGTCTAGCAGGCACCGGCGTGGCGCCGGACCGCTTCGAGCGGGAGAAGACCGATTTCTTCGAGCGGGTCCGGTCGGCGTATCTGCGCCGGGCGGCGGCCGATCCGAAGCGGGTCCGGGTTATCGACGCCAGCCAGACGCCGGACGAGATCCGGCTGCAGGTCGAGGCCGTCGTCGGCGAGGCGTGTTTCCAATGATCTTCGAATGGCAGGCCGCCCTGTGGCAGCGCGTGCTCGACAGCGCCGAACGCATGCCCCACGCGCTGCTCTTTGCCGGCCCGGCTGGTGGCGGCAAGCGGGTTTTCGCCGAGGCACTGGCAGCGCGGGAACTCTGCGCCCAAAATGGGGTCAATGGACATGCCTGCGGCGTCTGCGAGGATTGCCTGTGGCGTCTGTCCGGCAACCACCCTGATCTCATGCGTGTGATCCCGGAAGCCGATCAGGAAGACCGCGGCGACGCGGCGACTGAAAAGCCCGAAGGTGGCAAGGCGGCCAGCCGACAGATCGTGATCGAACAGATCCGCAACCTCCAGCAGGCGCTGACCACCGGCGGCCACCGGGGAGGGCGTCGGGTGGTGATCATCGATCCGCCCGAGGCCATGAACCTGTTCACCGCCAACGCGCTGCTCAAACTGCTCGAAGAACCCACGACCAACGCCTTGTTCATTCTGGTTTCGTCCTCTCCCAAGCGTCTTCTGCCGACGATCCGCAGCCGCTGCCAGACGTGGGCCTTCCCGCGTCCGCCGGCCGAGATGGCCACCCGCTGGCTCGCCGACAAAAAGGTGCCGGACGCCGCTGCGCTGCTGGCCTTTTCCGGCGGCATGCCGCTGGCCGCAGCCGAGATGGCCGAAGGTGGCGCCGCTGCCGCACGCAAGCGCTTTGTGGATGACATCGTCAGCGTGCCGCGCAAGGCGCCGCTGCGTCTGGCGGGCGAATGGGAGAGCTGGCTGAAGAGCAAGGACGCGCTGGCCTGCGGCTTCGACATGCCGACGCTGGTAGGCTGGCTGCAGCGCTGGGTGGCCGATCTGGTCAGCCTGCGCCTGGGTGGGCCGGTGCGCTTCTTTCCTGCGCAATATGACATTCTCCACGGGCTGTCCGGTCGGCTGACCATCGACGCTGCCCTCGGCTGCTACAATGAAATCACCCAGTCCCGCCGGGTTTCGCAGCATCCGCTGAACGCCCGGCTTTTTCTTGAGGACATGCTTTTGCGGTACGCCCGGAGTCTTCAGGCCGCCGCGCCAGCCATGCGCAGATGAACGATTCCCTGAAGCGCCCCCTCCAGCCGCGCCCCAGCGTCCTGTCGCTCAACATCAGCTCCAAGTCGGCGCTGTACGCGGCCTACATGCCGTTCATCAGGAACGGCGGAATCTTCGTGCCCACCACCCGCGAGTACAAGCTCGGCGACGAGATCTTCATGCTCCTGCAGATCATGGACGATCAGACCAAGCATCCCGTTGCCGGCACCATCGCGTGGATCACCCCGGCCGGCGCCCAGGGGAACAAGACGCAGGGTATCGGTGTCCAGTTCGCAGGCGACGATGCCGGCCAGGTGCTGCGCAACCGGATCGAACAGATCCTCGCCGGCCATCTCGGCTCATCGCGCCCGACGCACACGCTCTGACGCTGTTTCCGTTGCCGTTTCCGCTTTCAATCCGAGAAGCTCACTGAAGCCTTTCACAGCCTCCCGCATCCTTCATGCTCGTCGATTCCCACTGTCACCTGGATTTCCCCGACCTC
>NZ_JAYRCW010000162.1:0-2219 GCF_041909755.1 Sandaracinobacter sp. | reverse complement strand
AAACACGTCGCGGCCGTTCAGTTCCGAACGCACCCAGGAAAGGCCGCGAACGAAGATGCCGCCACCTTCGGCCGCAAGCCGGGCCGGGTCGCGCGCTTCGTTGGTGCGCTGAAGGGTCACGCCGGGGATCCGCTGCAGCGCTTCCGAAACGGACCGGTCCGGCAGCGCGCCGATATCGGCCGCCGTGATCGAATCGACGATGACTTCGGAATTCTTCTTCAGGTTGCGGGCCTGGGTCGCGGATTCGCGCAGGCCCGTCACCACGATCTCCGAATCCTCGGCCGGGGCAGAGGCTTCCGGCGCCGCCTGCGCCTGCAGCGGGGCTGCAAAGACCACGCCGACAACCAGCGCCGAGGTGCTGCCCATCAGCAGGCTGCGCCACATCATGTTGGAGTCCAGACCGAACCGGCGTCCGCGAACCATCACTGTCTCTCCCCTTCGCGCCCTGAGCGCACAAAGACCAGGGGAGGCGACGACGGCCCTTCCGCTTACCCTCCCCGACGCAGCCGAAGGTTCGGCCCGACTCTTCCGTCCGGACACTCCCTCGTACTGACTGGTAGCGTTATCACTGGGCCTCGCAGCTGTCCATGCCTTGTCATACAATAAAACCGAAAATTTTTCGGATCGCGGCTTTGGCGCAACAGATGCTGCGCAGCATCCGTCCGGGGAACGGCCGCCCTCAGCGGCGCCGTTTCACATCCGCGCGGATCTCGTCGCCATGCTCCCCGGCCATTGGCGGCTGGCTCGCCTGCGGCTGGAACGCCGAAAAGCGCACCGGATGCTTCATCTGCAGCCAGGCCCCCTCGCTCGGATGCTCGGTGCGCTGGAAGAAGCCCACGGCCTGCAGGTGCGGATCGTCCGGCACGTCGCCGATGTCGCGCGCGATCATCGCCGGGATCCGCGCCGCCTCGCACCGCGCCAGGATCTCCGCGTTGCTGAACGCCGGCGTCAGCCGCGCCACCTCGCGGTACATCTCGGGCATATGCTCCACCCGCAGCTTGCGCGTCGCGAAGCGCGGGTCGTCCAGGAATCCCGGATTGTCCAGCGCCGCGAACAGGCGCGGCCAGCTGTCGTCGGTGTAGGGCACGATGCTGACATAGCCATCGGTTGTGCGGAACGGCTGGCGGTCCGGATCGATCTGCCGGAAATAGCAGATCGGCCCCACCGGCGGATCGAAGGTGCGCCCCCCCAGATGCTCCAGCAGCATGAAGTGGGCGAAACTCTCCAGCATCGGGATCTCGATCTTCTGCCCTTCGCCCGTGCGCAGACGGTGGATGATGCCGGCCAGCACGGCATAGGCGGCGTGCAGCCCGGCCACCTTGTCCGCGATCAGGCTGGGCAGGTAGCGCGCCGCCGGGTTTCCATCCACGCGCGCGAGCAGGCTGGTCGTGCCAGTTGCGGCCTGGATCACATCGTCATAGGCCTGAAGCCCGGCATAGGGCCCCTCCTCCCCGAAACCCACGCAATGGGCATAGACGATGTCGGGCTTCACGGCGGCCACGCTGGCGTAATCAAGCCCCAGCTTGTCGGCTGCCGGCCCGCGCACATTGGTGATGAACACGTCGGCCGTTTCCATCAGCTCACGCATCAGCGCCCGGTCCGCATCCGTCTTCAGATCCAGCTCGATGGATTTCTTGCCGCGGTTGATCGCCATGAACCCGGGGCTCATCCCCGGCGTCCTGGCCGCCTTCGCCGTCCAGCGGAACTGGTCCCCGCCGCCGGGCGCCTCCACCTTGATCACCTCTGCGCCCAGGTCCGCCAGAATCTGCGTGGCATAGGGGCCGAACACCACCCCCGTGCAATCGAGTATGCGAATTCCCTTAAGCATCGGGGCTGCGTCGGCGATCATGGCGGCTCCTTTCACCCGCCCCATGCCCAATGCCGGGGCCGCTTCACCATCGGCACAAGAACTAGGCTGCACGATCCTGTCCATCCTCCGAGTTCGACAATCGCGGCCATCGGGTGCATCCCCGTTTCGCGCGGGCCACCCGATCCACGGCGCCCGCCCAGGGGAGTAGTCAGATGTTCAGCCACATCATGCTCGGCGCAGACGATATCGACGCGTCGAAGACCTTCTACGATGCCATCTTTGCTGCAACCGGCGTCGGCCCCGGAATCACCGACGACAAGGGCCGGGTATTCTGGATGACACCGACGGGCGTGTTCGCCATCACGAAGCCGATCGACGGCAAGCCCGCCTCCTGCGGCAACGGTTCCAC
>NZ_JAYRCW010000161.1:0-2228 GCF_041909755.1 Sandaracinobacter sp. | reverse complement strand
AGCCGGAGCCGGACGGTTCCTGCTGAAGCTCCACATTCTGGCCGCCGCGCACAAGAACCGCGATGCCCTGATCGGGGAAGAAGCGGACTTCGATCGTTTCGTCATTGTCGCAGGTGAAGGTGGCGCGGGTCTGCTTCGTGGCCGGAAGCCCGGCGGCGGCGGCGGCCTTTTCAAGTTCCGCCTTCTGTTCCGGCGTTGTCTGATCCGCCGGCATTTCGGCCGGGGCAGCCGGGGCGACGGCTTCGGGGGCCGGCGCCGCAGCGGGGGCGGTGGCTTCGGGCGCAGGCGTTTCGCCGGCGGTGGGGGCGGGCTTGTTGCAGCCCGCAACCAGGGCGGCGGCGGCAAGGCCGGCAAACAGGATCGGTTTCATCATCAATCTCCTCAATTGGGCCGGCAATCCAGATTGCCATGTTCAGGGCTGCTGATCTGCATCCTTTCAGGGCCGCCGCTGATCTGGGTGGACCCGAACTGATAGAGCCACCCCCGGCTGGTGGGCATGCGCAACAGCTGGGTCGTCTGCCCGTTGATCGTGAGATCGGCGAGCTTCGCATCCGAATGGAAGGTGACGGTGGCAGGCGTGCTGCCGCCGCACATCCAGTTGAACGTGCCGGCCATCCGCGCATCCAGCGTGTTGGACGGCGACTGCGGGGCGCAGGCCGCCAGCCCGGCGAGCAGCGCGAGCGTTGCAGGGCGGATCATGGCAGGCTCAGGCCGCGGTGCAGTTGGTGCCGGCCATCATCCCCACCGTCATCGTGAGGCGCATGCGATCATCGTGCACGCGAAGCACGGTGTTCGGCCCCGTATAGGTGAAGCCCGGCGGCGTGGACTGCTGCTGGAGTTCGGTGGTGGACCCGCCGCGGTTCAGCGAGGCGACGCCCTGCTGCGGGAAATAGCGCACGGTGATCTGCTCGCCGTTGGAGCAATTGTAGGTGACGCGCATTTCCGCAGGCGCAGGCGGCGGGCCGGGCGGAGGCGGAGGCGGCGGGGGAGCCGGCGGCGCGGGGGGCGCCGGCGGGCGGCCGCTGGCGCTCAGGCCCTGGCAGCTTGTGGGGGCCATCATCCCCGTCGTCAGGTTGATGCCCATACGGCCCGCATCGGCCACCACGGTCGTCTGACCGCCCTGATAGGTGAGCGGCGTTGTGGACACCCGGTTCAGCTCGGTGTTCTGGCCGCCGCGCACCAGCACGGCCGTTCCCTGCTGATCGAAATAGCGGATCGTCACCGCTTCGCCATTGGCGCAGCGATAGTTGACGGTGAAGGCGGGCGCCGGGCGCACCGACGGCGTGGAGGGCGTGGAGCAGGCCGACAGCGCCGTCGCGCCCGCCAGCAGCAGAGCCAGATAGGATTTCAAGTTCAGTCTCCCCAGTTGACCGGCGCAGGATTGGCGCGCCGGGGCTGTCCGTCAAGCCGATGCACCAGCTTTGCGACAAAGCGATTGCGCAGGATCAAGCCCCCGGCCCGTCAGCGGCGATGGAACAGCTTTTCCAGATCCGCCTTCGTCAGCTTCAGGAAGGTGGGGCGGCCATGGTTGCAGGTGCCGCTGGCCGGAACCGCCTCCATCTGGCGCAGCAGCGCGTTCATGTCCGCAAGCGTCAGCGGCCGCCCGGCCCGGACGCTGCCGTGGCAGGCGATGGTGGCGGCGATGTGATCGAGCCGGCTGACGAGGGCGCGCGGGCCCTCTCCGCCCGACAGTTCGTCGGCCAGATCGGTGAGCAACGGCTTCAGCGGCGGCGTGCCCAGCGCGGCCGGCAGCGCCCTGACGAGGATCGTATCCGGCCCGAACCGCTCCAGCTCGAGCCCGAGTTCGAGCAATGCCGGCGCGGCTGCCTCCAGCGCGTCGGCCGCCTGTTCATCGAGCGCCACGGCCTCTGGCACAAGGAGCGGCTGGGACTGGGGCGTGCCGCCCGCGCGGCCGCGCATGGCCTCCAGCACCAGCCGCTCGTGGGCGGCATGCTGATCCACCAGCACCAGCGCATCCGCACTTTCCGCGACGATATAGGCGTTTGCGACCTGCCCGCGCGCCAGGCCCAGCGGATACGCCCCGGCAGGCGGTGGCGGGACGGCGGCCAGCGGTTCGGGCGAGCGGCCCTGCGGCGGCGCCCATGCAAGGGCCGCCTCTGCCAGCATCGGCGCAATGGCGGGCGCAAGCGGCAGCTGCGCGGGCGCGGGGTGCGGGGCCGCGAAGGCGGCGGCGAGCGCCTGCCCCGCCGCCTGCACGGGGCGGATGC
>NZ_JAYRCW010000160.1:0-2317 GCF_041909755.1 Sandaracinobacter sp. | reverse complement strand
TGGGTGCGCTGATCGTCTTTCGGCTCGGAACCTATGTGCCGATGCCCGGTATCGACCCGGCCGCCTATTCGTCCGCCTTCCAGGGCCAGAGCCAGGGCATCCTGGGCATTTTCAACATGCTGGCCGGCGGTGCCGTCGGACGCATGGCGATTTTCGCGCTCGGCATCATGCCATACATCTCGGCCTCGATCATCGTCCAGCTTCTGGCGACGGTGTCGCCGCGTCTGGAGGCGCTGAAGAAGGAAGGCGAAGCGGGCCGCAAGGCCCTCAATCAGTACACGCGTATGGGCACGGTCGTGCTCGCCGCGATCCAGGCCTTCGGCATCGCCGTCGGGCTTCAGAATTCAGAGGGCGTCGTCTCTAACCCGGGGCCATTTTTCATCGCGTCCAGCGTAATCACGCTGACCGGTGGGACACTCTTTCTGATGTGGCTTGGCGAGCAGATCACATCGCGTGGCGTCGGCAACGGCATCTCGCTGATCATCTTCTCGGGCATCGTCGCGGCCTATCCGGGCGCCTTCTACAACACGTTCGAGATGGGCCGGAACGGCTCGCTGTCGGTGATCGGCATCCTGATCTTCTTCGCCATCATTGCGGCGACGATCTTCGGCATCGTTTATTTCGAACGGGCGCAGCGCCGGCTCCTGGTTCAGTACCCCAAACGCCAGGTCGGGCAGAACCGCCAGACGGGCGGCGAATCCTCTCACCTGCCTCTGAAGGTCAACACGGCCGGCGTCATTCCGCCGATCTTCGCATCGTCGCTGCTGCTCCTGCCGCTGACCTTCCTGCAGTTCCAGCAGGACGCACCGGAATGGCTGCAGACCGTGGCTATCTACCTCAATCACGGCCAGCCCCTCTACATGGTGCTGTACGGCATTCTCATCGTCTTCTTCTGTTTTTTCTATACGGCGATCGTCTTCAATCCGTCCGACACAGCCGACAATCTGAAAAAGTATGGCGGCTTCATTCCCGGCATCCGTCCGGGTAAGCGGACCGCTGACTATATCGATCATGTTCTGACCCGGCTGACGGTCGTCGGAGCGATTTATCTCACCGTGGTCTGCTTGGTGCCGGAGTTCATCCTCAACACCTATGGCCAGGGTTTCGCCTTCCACTTCGGCGGCACCTCGCTGTTGATTCTGGTCAGCACGACCATGGACACTGTCGCCCAGATCCAGAGCCATCTGCTCGCGCACCAGTATGACGGGCTGATCAAGAAAGCCCGACTCAAAGGGGCGCGGAAATGAACCTGATCCTCCTGGGCCCCCCGGGGGCCGGCAAAGGGACCCAGGCCCAGCGCCTGGAATCCGGCCGCGGCCTGAAGCAGCTTTCGACCGGCGATATGCTGCGGGCGGCGATCGCCGCAGGTTAAGATGTCGGTGTCAAGGCCAAGGAGATCATGGATCGCGGCGATCTCGTCCCGGACGAGGTCGTCATCGGCATCATCGCCGACCGGCTGCAGCAGCCCGACTGTGCAAGAGGCGCCATTTTCGACGGATTTCCGCGCACCGTGGCCCAGGCCGACGCTCTCGACCGGCTGCTGGCAGAGCGGGGCTCCAAGCTGGACTGCGTCATCGAATTCGCCGTGGACGACGCCATTCTGATCGAGCGCGTGATGCGCCGGGCCGCTGCCGACGAGGCCGCCGGCAAGCCGGTGCGCTCAGACGACCGCCCGGACGTGTTTCCGAACCGTCTGGCCAAGTATCATCGGGATACTGCACCGCTGATCGCGCACTACCGGGCCAAGGGCCTGTTGCGCTCGGTTGACGGGATGCAGCCTGTGGAAACGGTAACGGCAGCTATTTCTGCGGTTCTGGGAACTGCCGAGGCGCAGTTTTCTTAAGGAATCGCGTTGACGGCGGGGGTCGCCTGAGTATACTCCGCCGCTCAATTTTGGACCCCCGACTCTGGCGCCCGGAACCGGCGATGTGCGGCAAACCTGCCGCTAGTCGTGGTTCCCACTATGGCCCGGCGGGATGCCGGGAAGAACGAGGAGACTGACGGTGGCGCGTATCGCTGGCGTGAACATTCCGACGGGCAAGCGCGTTCATATCGCGCTGCGCTATATCCATGGCATCGGTCCCAACCATGCCGACGCGATCTGCAAGCAGCTGCGTATCGACGAATCGCGGCGTGTGAACCAGCTCTCGGACGCCGAGGTCATCCAGATTCGCGAGATCATCGACCGCGAATACGTGGTCGAGGGCGATCTGCGCCGCGAGACGGCCATGAACATCAAGCGGCTGATGGACCTGGGCTGCTATCGCGGCCTGCGTCACCGCAAGAATTTGCCCGTACGCGGCCAGCGCACGCACAC
>NZ_JAYRCW010000159.1:0-2449 GCF_041909755.1 Sandaracinobacter sp. | reverse complement strand
AGGGCACCCGCAACATCCGGCCATAGCCGACGCCCACCGAATTCAGCGCGTCGAGTTCGGACGAGAGGGCGAGGCGTCGGAACCCGAGCAGGATGCCCAGCGTGACGCCGATGGGGATGCCGAGCGACAGATATTCCGGGATGAGGTTGCCCAGCATCCGCCATACGACCGAAACCGGCCCGCCTTCGTTCACGACGAAGTCGAACAGGTTCAGCATCTTTTCCAAGAGCAGCAACATGGCCGCGATCACCAGCGTGCCGACGAGCGGCACGATGATCAGCCGGAACAGATAACGGTCGACCGCAGTCAGCATCTTGCAGCGCCCTTAGCAGCACCCCGGCGCCGAAGCCAATGCAGCTTCCGGCAGGCGAAAAGCCGGGCTAAGCGCGCGCCATGTTCCTTCTCTCCCTTCTGGCGGCGGCTGCCGCCGCCCAGCCCGCCAACTGCGCCGCCACGGCCGAAGGTCCGGCCGCGCTGGTGACGGTGCATGGATTCAAGGACCGGGCCGGCAATCTGCGCATCGCCATCTATCCGGCCACCGACGCCGACTTTCTGGCGCCGGCGCGCTATGTCCAGCGGATCGACGTGCCCGTCTCTCCGGCAGGCGAAATGACGGTGTGTGCACCGGTTCCCGCTGCCGGCCAACATGTGGTGGTCGCCCTTCACGACAGGGACCGGTCAGGCAAGCTCAACCCGCTGTCGGACGGCGTTGGCTTTTCCCGCAACCCGAAGCTTGGCCTGACGAAGCCGAAGCTGGCGAGCGTCGCGGTGCCGATCGAGGGCGTGGCGCCGTTCCGCATCGAACTCAACTATCTCCGGGGGCTTCGCGTAGCGCCCGTGCGATCGCCACGAAATCGCTGACGTTCAGCGTTTCGGCCCGGCGGGTCGGATCGATGCCCAGCCGGTCCAGCGCCTGAAGCCCGCCGGGCAGGCCCTTCAGGCTCTGCCGCAGCATCTTGCGGCGCTGCCCGAACGCTGCCGCCGTCACCCGCTCCAGCAGCTTTACCGGCACGGACGGATCGGCCTCTTTCGGCACCAGCCGCACCACTGCGCTGTCTACCTTGGGCGGGGGCGTGAAGGCGCGCGCGGGCAGCACCGTTTCGATCGAGACATGCGCCCGGTGCTGCGCGAGGACGGACAGACGGCCATAGGCGCCGCTGCCCGGCCGGGCGACGATGCGATCCGCCACCTCTTTCTGGAACATCAGCGTCGCGGAGCGCCACCAGCCCGGCCAGGGGTCTGCCGACAGCCAGCCCGTCAGCAGCGGCGTGCCGATGTTGTAGGGCAGGTTCGCCGCGATATGCGCGCCCTCCCCCGCGAGCGCGCGGGCATCCACCGCCATGGCGTCGCCGTGGATGATCGTCAGCGCGCCGCCGCTCGCGGCAGCCAGCCGTTCCAGAATCGGCAAGGCGCGGGAATCCCGCTCCACCGCGATCACCTCGGCCCCCGTCTTCAGCAGGGCGCGGGTCAGCCCGCCGGGGCCGGGGCCGACTTCGAACACCCGGTCGCCGGGCGTCAGGCCGATCGAACGGACGATCCGGTCCAGCAGGTTCAGGTCGAGCAGGAAATTCTGCCCCAGCGCCTTGTCTGCCCTGAGGCCGGCGGCGGCAATCTCGTCGCGGAGAGGGGGGAGCGCCGCGATCCGCGCCGCTGCGTCGGCGGCCCGGTCGTCGTCGCTCAAGCCGCTGCTTCCAGTGTCCGCGCCAGCGCGCACTGGCCCGCCAGCGCGATGGCCGCGATCATGGCGCGCGGGTTCGCCTCCCCACGCCCGGCAATGCCGAACGCGGTGCCATGATCGGGCGACGTGCGCAGCACCGGCAGCCCCAGTGTCATGTTGACGCCGGTATCGAAATGCAGCGTTTTCAACGGGATCAGCGCCTGATCATGATACATGCAGATGGCTGCATCATAGGCGATGCGGGCTGCGGCATGGAACATCGTGTCGGGGGAAAGTGGGCCGGACACGTCCATGCCTTCTTCCCGCAGCTGCGCGATTGCCGGCTGGATGATGTCGATCTCTTCGCGGCCCATGGCCCCCCCTTCCCCCGCATGGGGGTTCAGGCCGGCCACCGCGAGGCGCGGGCGCGGAATTCCGAAATCCCGGATCAGCCCGCGCGCAACCGTGCGGGCGCGCGAAACAATCAGTTCGACGGACAGCGAAGCGGGCACCGCCGCCAGCGGGCGGTGAATGGTGACGGGAACGGTGCGCAGATCCGGCCCCACCATCATCATCGCGACATTTTCCGCCGCGACGCCGCAGCGTTCCGCGACGAATTCCGTCTGCCCCGGATGGGTGAAGCCGATCGCATAGAGCTGCGCCTTCGCGACCGGGCCGGTCACGAGGCCCGACGCGGCGCCCGATCGCGCCAGACCGACCGCCATTTCCAGTGAATCCAGCGCACAGCGCGCGCCTGCCAGATTCGGCTTGCCGGGGGGGGGCGCGCCCCGC
>NZ_JAYRCW010000158.1:0-2484 GCF_041909755.1 Sandaracinobacter sp. | reverse complement strand
CGGCGGCCTTGTTGCTGCCGCGTCCGGACCTGTTCGTCAGCGGGGATGGCCGGCAGGTCGCGGTGGTCGCCGATGGGGAACTGCACCTGCTGCGCGGCCACAGGGACGGCTTTCTTGTCAGCAACTGGTCGGAACAGGCAGCGGCCGCACCGTCGGCCCGGCTGTCGGGCCTGCCCGGCGCGCGATGTTCATCGGTCGGCTGCCTTGTGCCGCTTCCCGGCCTGACGCTGCTGGCCCTGACGGCGGAGGAAGGGGACGCGCCCGAAGCGCTGTGCGCCGCCGCCGATCTTGTCACTTCGCCGGCTGTCCTGCAAGGCCCCTGCACGTCGCGCTGGCTGGTGCTGGACAAGGCGGCCCTGCGCCCGATGGGGGCCGTCAGCCTGCACAGCGGAAGCCGCCGGTTCGACAGCGTCGGCGCGCGCACCGGCGACCACCCCTGGAGCCCGGCGGCCCTTCCCGGCCAGCGCCCGCGCCTGCTATGGGGCATGGAATGGACGGGCGTGATCGCGGAATGAACGAGGAAGAGGCCGCCGAACGGCTGGCCGAACTGGCCGCCCTGATCGCGGCGCACAGCAGGCTTTACTATCAGGCGGATGCGCCCAGCATTTCCGACGCCGAGTTCGATGATCTGGTGGAGGAGAACAAGGCGCTGGAGGCGCGCTTCCCGCATCTGGTGCGCCCCGATTCGCCCAGCCGCCGCGTCGGCGCGCCTGCCGCCTCCGGCTTCGGCAAGGTGCGGCACGCCCGCCCCATGCTCAGCCTGGACAATGGCTTTTCGGAAGAGGACGCGCTGGAGTTCGAGGCGCGGGTGAAGCGCTTCCTGAACTGGCCGGAGGGGGAGGCGCTGATCTTCACCTCCGAGGCCAAGATCGACGGGCTTTCGCTGAGCCTGCGCTATGAAGGCCGCCGCCTCGTCACCGCCTCCACGCGGGGCGATGGCGCGGAAGGCGAGGATGTGACGGCGAACGCGCTGACCGTCAGCGCGATCCCGCAGACCCTGCCGCGCGACGCGCCCGAATTCGTGGAGGTGCGCGGCGAGGTTTACATGACATGGGCGGCCTTTCAGGCGCTGAACGCCGCGCAGGAGGCGGCGGGTGGCAAGATCTTTGCCAACCCACGCAACGCGGCCGCCGGGTCGCTGCGGCAGATCGATTCCAGCGTCACCGCGTCGCGCACGCTCGCCTTTTATGCCCATGGCTGGGGGGAATTGTCGGCTCCGGTGGGGGAGACGCAGTTCGATTGCATGAAGCGCTTCGAAAGCTGGGGCTTCCCGGTTTCCGACACGCTGCGCCGCTGCAACGGCATGGCAGAGGTGCTGGAAAGCTATCGCGCGCTGCAACAGGCGCGGCCGACGCTGGGCTATGACATCGACGGGCTGGTGTCCAAGGTGGACAGCCTCGCCCTGCAGGAACGGCTGGGGCAGGTGGCCCGCCACCCCCGCTGGGCGCTGGCGCACAAATTTCCCGCCGAACGCGTGCTGACGGAGCTGCTGGCGATCGACATCCAGGTGGGCCGCACGGGTGCGCTGACGCCCGTCGCGCGGCTGAAGCCGGTGAACGTCGGCGGCGTTGTCGTCACCAACGCCACGCTGCACAACGAGGACGAGATTCGCCGCAAGGATGTGCGCGTGGGCGACATGGTGGAACTGCAACGCGCCGGAGACGTGATTCCACAGATCCTGGGCTGGACGGGCGATGAAGCGGCCCATGCGGCGCGCGCCGAATATTCCTTCCCCGATCATTGCCCCGATTGCGGCAGCCTCGCCGTGCGCGAGGACGGGGAGGCAGTGCGCCGCTGCACCGGAGGCCTCATCTGCCCGGCGCAACAGTATGAGCGGTTCCGCCACTTCGTGTCCCGCCGCGCGGTCGATATCGACGGGCTGGGCGGCAAGAGCATCGAGGAGTTCATCGGACTTGGCTGGCTGCGCACCCCGGCCGACATCTTCCGCCTGCACCTCCACGCCGACGAGCTGAAGGGCCGCGAGGGCTGGAAGGACAGAAGTGTTCAGAACCTGATCGACAGCATCGAGGCCCGGCGCAATGTCGGGCTGGACCGGCTGCTGTGCGGCCTCGGCATCCGCCATGTCGGCGAAGTGACGGCGCGCGATCTGGCGCGCGCCTACAATGTCTGGCCGAATATCGAGGCGCTGCTGGACCAGCTGGCGGCGCACACCCCCGAACCGGCGCTGGGCGAAACGGCGGAAAAGCACTGGAAGCGCGTTGCGGCAGACCTTGCCCAGATGGTGGGCGTCGGCGGTGTCGGCCCCGAAGTCGCCTCCGCGCTCGCCGATTTCTGGCGCGAGCCGCACAACCGGGAACTGGTGCATGATCTGCTGCGCGAAGTGAGCCCGGCCGAAGTGCGGCTGGAAACCCGCGAAAGTCCGGTTTCGGGAAAGACGATGGTGTTCACCGGCACGCTCGACAGCATGGGCCGCGACGAGGCCAAGGCCAAGGCCGAGGCGCTGGGCGCGAAGGTGGCCGGCAG
>NZ_JAYRCW010000157.1:0-2545 GCF_041909755.1 Sandaracinobacter sp. | reverse complement strand
TGCGCGACATTGATTTTCGGGCGGGAAGCCTCCCCGGCCGGGCCGTGATTTCGGTCCGGGGGCCGGAGGCCGGGCATTTCCTGCACAACCTGCTGACGGCAGACATCGACCATGTGGCCGAGGGCCAGGCCGCCTATGCCGCCCTGCTCACGCCGCAGGGCAAGATCCTGTTCGACATGCTGGTGGTGAGGCAGGGTGACGGTTACCTGATCGATTGCGCCGCAGGGCAGCGGGCGGAACTCCTGAAGCGGCTGGCGATGTACAAGCTCCGCGCCAAGGTGGAGATCGCGGCGCGGGACGACCTTGCGGTTGGGGTTTCGCCCAGCGATGTCTCCGGCGGTTACCGCGACCCGCGCAGCGGCGACATCGGCTGGCGCATCATCGGCCCGGCCGGAGCGCCCGCCGAGGGCTATGACGCCGCCCGCATCGCGGCGGGGCTGGCGGATTCGGAGGCAGACCTCGGCTCGGGCGAGTTCTTCCCGCACGAGGCCAATCTCGACCAGCTGGGCGGGGTGAATTTCAAGAAGGGCTGCTATGTTGGCCAGGAAGTGGTCTCGCGCATGGAGCATCGCGGGACGGCGCGGAGCCGCATCCTGCCGGTGGTGGTCGACGGCGCCGTGCCGCCCAAGGGGACCGATATCCGTTCCGGCGAGAAGCAGGTGGGCACACTGCTCTCGTCCGCCGGCAACAGGGCGCTCGCCCTCATCCGCCTCGACCGGCTGGCGGAAGCGACTGCCCCACTGCTTGCCGATGGTGCTAGGGTGACGGTCCAGAAGCCCGCTTGGGCGAGATACGACATACCGGGAGCCCCATGAACGCCGTGAAACACGAGGACGGCCTGTGCCGCTGCGGCTGGTGCGGCACGGACCCACTTTATGTCGCCTATCACGACACCGAATGGGGCGTGCCCGAATATGATTCGCGCGCGCTGTTCGAGAAGCTTTTGCTCGACGGCTTCCAGGCCGGGCTGTCGTGGATCACCATTCTCCGCAAGCGCGACAATTTCCGCCGCGCCTTCGACGATTTCGACCCGGTGAAGATGGCGCGCTACAAGCCGGCCAAGCTCGAGAAGCTGATGCAGGATGCCGGCATCGTGCGGAACCGGCTGAAGATCGAGGCCAGTGTCACCAATGCCCAGGCCTATCTGGCGATCCCCGATTTCTCCGCCTATCTCTGGGACTTCCTCGACGGCAAGCCGCTGAACAACAAGATCCGCAGCATGAAGGACATTCCGGCCAAGACGCCGCTGGCCGAGAAGATGTCGAAGGACCTGCAGAAGCGCGGCTTCCGCTTCGTAGGCCCGACGATCGTCTACGCCTTCATGCAGGCCTGCGGGCTGGTGAACGATCATCTCGTCGACTGCCACCGCCACGAGGCCGTGAAGCATGGCGCGCGGCGCTGAGGCCCCGCGCGCCTGGCAGCGCATGCTGTCGGGGCGGCGGCTGGACCTGCTCAACCCCTCGCCGCTCGACATCGAGGTGGAGGACATTGCGCATGGGCTGGCGCGCGTCGCACGCTGGAACGGCCAGACCAAGGGCGACCATGCCTTCTCGGTGGCGCAGCACTGCGTGCTGGTGGAGGAGCTGGCGGTTCACCTCGATTCCTCGCTCGACCGCAAGGCGCGGTTGGCGGCGCTGCTGCACGATGCGCCGGAATATGTGGTGGGCGACATGATCTCGCCGTTCAAGGCGGCACTCGGCCTCGACTACAAGGCTTTCGAGAACCGGCTGCTCGCCGCGATCCACATCCGCTTCGGCCTGCCGGCACAGGGGGCGCAGACGCTCGAGGTGTTCATCAAGAAATGCGACCGCCTCGCCGCCTATCTCGAGGCGACACAGCTCGCCGGCTTCGCGGTGGCGGAAGGCGAGAAGTTCTTCGGCAAGCCAAGGGGCCTCGACGGCGACGCGGCGCAGCGTTTCTTCCGGCTGAAGCCACTGGCCCCCAATGATGCCGCGGCGCTTTACCTCAAGACCTTCAGGAAGCTTGCACCATGATCATCGTCTGCCCGCTCAACAAGGTGCAGCCCCTCATCGACCAGCACCATGCCAAGCACGTGGTGACGCTGCTGGCACCCGACACGCCGCATGACGCGCCGGTGGGCATCACGCCCGGCCGTCATCTGACGCTATATTTCCACGACATCGTGCAGCCGATGGACGGGCATGTGCCGCCCGGTGCTGGCGATGCCGAGACGCTCATCGCCTTTTTCCGGAGCTGGGACCAGAAGGACCCGATGCTGGTGCATTGCTGGGCCGGCATCAGCCGTTCGACGGCGGCGGCCTTCACCGCGCTGTGCATGTTCCGGCCCGAGGCCGACGAGGAGGAGCTGGCGCTTGAACTGCGCAAGGCCTCGCCGTCGGCCACGCCGAACCGGCTGATCGTGTCGCTGGCGGACGAGGTTCTGGGCCGGAACGGCCGCATGGTGCGGGCCATCGAGAAGATCGGCCGCGGCGCGGATGCGTTCGAAGGCACGCCCTTCGTGCTGAGGCCGTAAGGCACTTCACCGCAATCGCTCACCTTCGCCCGGCTTGATCGGGCGATCCTT
>NZ_JAYRCW010000156.1:0-2711 GCF_041909755.1 Sandaracinobacter sp. | reverse complement strand
GCCTTTCCTCTTTTCCAAACGCCGGCCCACCAGGCCGGCGTTTTTCTTTTGGTGGGCCAGTCGCCACACCCGTCAGGCCGATCTCCGGAATGCCCGGACCCGCCCCGCGGCTTGCGTTCGCCCCCCTCAGCCTTTCCGCGCAGGCACCGTCGTGGCGCAGGCCCGCCGGATCTGGTCGCGCAGCCAGCGGTGGGCCGGATCAGCGTCCATGCGCGGGTGCCATAAAAGCGAAACGGTCAGCTCGCGCGTTCGGAACGGCAGCGTGAAGGTGTGCAGGCCGGTCCGGAGGTCCGCCGTATGCCGTTCGGGCACCGTCGCGACCAGGTCGGTTGAGCGGGCCAGCGTCAGGGCGGCGGAAAATCCGGTGAGCATGGTTCCGATCTTCCGCTCCATGCCTAGCGCAGCCAGATCGGCATCAACGGGCCCCTTCTCCGCTTCACCGCGGAAGACGAGGATGTGATCCGCAGCCAGGTAGCGCGCCGCCGTCATCTTGCCGCGGCTGAGCGGGTGGCCCCGGCGCACCACCCCCACAAGCCGGTCGCGAAAAAGCGCCTGGGTGCGGATCTCGGGGCTGAGCGTCGCGCCAACCACCCCGGTCTCAAGGTCTACGGTTCCGTCGCGGAGCAGGGCGCCGTCCCGGGTGACCTTCTGCACGAAATGGATCGTGATGCCCGGGGCCTCCGCGGCGATCTGCGCCAGCAGCGCCGGACCAAAGTTCTCCACAAAGCCGTCGCTGGTCCGCAGGATGAAGGTTCGCTTCACCTCCTTCACGACCAGGCGCTCCGCGGGACCCAGCAGCCGCATGGCCCGGGCCACCACCTGGCCGGCTTCCGCCCTGAGCTCGAGCGCGCGCGGCGAAGGCACCAGCCCGCGGCCCGCGCGCACCAGCAACGGATCCCCCGTGGCAGCCCGGAGCCGCGCCAGGGTGCGGCTCATGGCCGACGGACTCAGGCGGAGTCGTTTGGCGGCCCGGGCGACATTCCCCTCCGTCAGCAGGACGTCCAGCGCGACGAGCAGGTTCAGGTCCGGGTGGGTCATGGGGGAGTTTGCCCGATCCTGCCAGACATGGCGTTTGATGCACTATCAAAGTGCAGATGCCGCGTCTTCCGCCCTGTTCGTGGATCCACTATGCTGCCGGAGTGAACCCCGCCGCCAACTTGCTTTCCGCGCCAAAGCCTCCCGCTCCCGCCGCTCGGGCGGGTCGCTCTCCCGCACTCGCCCTTGCGGGCCTCTCGCTGGCCGTCCTGCTCTCCACGCTCAATACCAGCATCGTGAATGTCGCGCTGCCGACCCTCACGGGCGTCTTCCACGCTTCAACCCAGGCGGCGCAATGGGCGGTCATCTCCTTCGTTCTGGCGATCACCACGTTGATCGTGGGCGTGGGCCGGCTGGCCGACATCGTCGGCCGCAAGCGGCTGCTGCTGGCCGGGATCGCCTTGTTCACGGCGGCCGCGGGGGCCTGCGCGGCCGCCCCGAGCCTCGGCGGGCTGATCGCCTTCCGTTTTCTTCAGGGGACCGGTGCGGCGATGATGATGGCCCTCAGCGTCGCCCTCATCGGGGATCTGGCCCCGCAGGGCAAAACCGGCCGGGCGATGGGATTGCTCGGCAGCATGTCCGCGATCGGCACCGCGCTCGGCCCGGCGCTCGGCGGGCTGCTGATCTCCGCGTTCGGCTGGCCGGCGATATTTCTCATCAACGTCCCGCTTGGGCTCGGCACCTTTGTGCTCCTGCTCCGCCATCTGCCGGCCGATCGCATGGCCGGCGCCGCCCGTTGGCGCGAATTCGATGGGTTCGGCACGGTGCTGCTGGCCCTGAGCGTGGCGGCTTACGCGCTCGGGCTTACCCGTCAGCAAGGCGGATTTGACGGTGGAAACCTGACGCTGCTGGCGCTGGCGGCCGGCGGAATGTTCCTGTTCATGCGGGTGCAAGGACGGAGCGCCTCGCCGTTGCTGCGCATGGAATGGCTGGAAGCCGGTGCCCTGCGCTCGGGTCTCGCCATGAGCCTGCTGGTGGCGGCCGTGATGATGTCCACCCTGGTCGTCGGGCCTTTCTATCTCGCGCAAACGCTGGCCGTGCCCCCGGGAACGATGGGCCTGGCGTTGTCCGTCGGGCCGCTGATGGCCGCGCTCGTGGCCGGTCCCGCCGGCCGGCTGGTGGACCGGATCGGGACACGCCTGACGACGGTGTTCGGGCTGGCCGGAGCCGGGGCCGGCTGCCTCGCGCTGGCGCTGCTGCCGGAACGGAGCGGCATGGCCGGCTACCTGATCCCGGTCGCCATCATGACAGCCGGCTACTCGCTGTTTCAGACGGCCAACAACACGGCCGTGATGCACGGGGCCGCGCCCGATCAACGCGGCCTGGTCTCCGGTTTGCTGAATCTCTCCAGGAATCTGGGGCTCATCACCGGCGTGTCGCTCCTGGGGGGCGTCTTCGCGTTCGCCGCCGGGGACGCAAGCCCGCCCGGTCCGGATACCGTGGCCTTTGCCACCCGCATGACATTTTCATCCGCGACCGTGTTCATCATGGGCGCCCTCGTCCTGGGGCTTCGCCCCATCCGGCCAAACCCCGCCCATGCGCCTGTCGGCCCGGCGGCCGGACAGCCCGCACGATGATTGCATAATCCCGCGGAAAGTTCTTAGTGACGTCGCCCCAGCCGGGTCCCCGTCGCCCCGGTTTTCACCCGATTCCCTCCTGTTCACCCCCGACCCCAA
>NZ_JAYRCW010000155.1:0-2908 GCF_041909755.1 Sandaracinobacter sp. | reverse complement strand
CGGGCAGGAGCCCGGGCCGGATCGGCGGATCTCCGGGTGCATGGGGCAAGTATAGATTGCGCCCTCCCGCACCGGCTCGACCGGTCCGGCGCCAGAGAGGTAGCGCCCCGGATCAGCCACGAACTTCGTCCGGCATCCCGCGGAACAGAAATGGTAAGGCCGCCCCAGATGTTCGGCATGATGCAGGGTGCCGTGCGGATCCACGCTCATCCCGCAGACGGGGTCCTTAGCAACGGCAGCCCCGTCAGACTGCGGCGATTGGCCATGAGCGGCTGAATGCATGGGAATCCCGATCTGCCTCAACGGTTCCACTTCAGAACCAGAATCTGACACCGCCCCGCACCGACCAGCCACCACTGCCTTCACCCTCGGCGCTGGCAAGGCGCGCAGATTTGCCGAGGCGGCTTTCATAGGCAAGCGCCAGCGTAGGCGCGAACTTGCGGCTGATTTCGTAGCGCGCCTGAATACCCGTCTCGATCTTCGAGAAACCCTTGCCGACCATCCGTTCCGGCACGTCCGAAAAGCTGATGTCGGTTTCCAGATTGGGCTCCAGCACGAAGCGGTTGGTCATGCGGATATCGAAGGACTGCTTGAAGCGCAGGCTGACATCCCCCTTGAAGCCGATGAAGGCATGCAGCTCGGTTTCCAGCAGATAGGGGGCAAGGCCCTGGATGCCGACCACGGCATAGCCGCGCCCATCCGGCTTCGCGTCTGCGCGAACGCCAGCCTGCACGTCGAAGAAGGTCCAGACGTTGCGGCTGTAAAGCGCCTGGAACTCCGCCGTCTCGAATTCGGAAGCAGCGTGTTCGCCTTCGGATTTCCACCAGAATTTATGCCTGTCACCGCCGATGAAGCCCTCGGCATCCCAGTTGACCACGGCCTCGCCCTGCTGGCGGCTGATGTCCGCCTCCACCTGCGTGAAGCTGATGGTGCGGCCGCCGTGCAGATGTTCGGCTGAGGCCGGCTCTCCGGATTGGGCGAAGGCGGGGGCAGCGGCGGCGAGCGACGCGAGGAGCATCAGGCGCATGGCTCAGCGCCCCCCGTGATGGCCATGGTGCGCCGGGTGCGCCTCTGCCGGGGCGCCGGTTCCGACCGGCGGAGGGGAGACATTCGCCACGACCAGTTTCTTCATCATGCCGGAATCCATGTGGAACAGCAGGTGGCAGTGCAGTGGCCATTCGCCCGGCTCGTCCGCCGTCAGCAGCACGGACTGGGTACGCCCCGGCGCTACCGCGATCACATTCTTTTCCGGCAGACGGTCTGCCGGCTGGCCGTTCTCGATCTCGAAGAACATGCCGTGCAGGTGCATCGGGTGCGCCATCATGGTTTCGTTGACGAAGGTGATGCGCACCCGCTCGCCGAATTGCACGTCCACCGGGGGCGCTTCGCCGAATGGCTTGCCGTTCAGCGTCCAGATGTAGCGCTCCATGTTGCCGGTGATGCGGATGACGATTTCGCGTGTGGGGGCGCGGGCGTCTGCATGAGGCGCCGTGGCGACGAGATCGTTCATCGACAATACCCGCGCTCCATAGGGCGCACCGGTCGCCCAGCCGAGCACCCGGCCGGAACCATCGGTGTCGCCCTCTCGGCCCAACTCGGCGCCATGGTTCATGCTGGCGTGATCCATCCCCGCCATCGGGTCGCGGCCATAGCCATAATCGACACGCGGAAAGGCCGTGCCGCCCTCGGGCTTCGCCGCAAGGGATACTGCCGTTCCAACCCGCTCGCCGCCTTCAGGCTTCGGAAGCCTTGGAGTGCAGTGGCCCATGGCGGCGTGCTCGGGCGCGCAGTTCGGATCGATGGGAGGCGCAGCGGGCGAAGCCGGCATCGTGCAGTGCCCCATCGCCGCATGCTCGGGCGAACAGCTCGCCGCCGGAGCAGCAGGCGGGGTCGCCGCGGGCATGGTGCAGTGTCCCATCGCCGCGTGCTCCGGCGTGCAGGTGCTGGCGGGGGCCGGCTGGCGGGCCGCCGCGGTGTTCAGAATGTCGGTGTCGGGATCGGCTGACGCCATCGAGCTTCCGACGGCGGCTATCTGCATGCCCGGCATGGCATGCCCCATCTCGCCCAGCATCAGCACCTGCATCGGGCGCGGCGCAGGCGCTTCCACGCCCATGCCGGGGCGGGGGCCAAGCGTCGCCAGCAGGCTGGCGCGCCGGTCCAGCGTTTCCACCCACAGCGGCCAGGCGCGATCCTCCTTCGGCTCGACGATCACGTCGTAGGTCTCGGCGACCGCCATGCGGAACTCGTCCACCGTCACCGGCTCCACCGCGCGGCCGTCGGCTGCCACCACCGTCATCGACAGGCCGGGAATCCGCACGTCCATGAAGCTCATCGCCGAGCCGTTGATGAAGCGCAGCCGCACCTTCTCCCCGGCCTTCATCTCGAAGAAGGGCGTGCGGGCAGTGGGCAGTCCATTCACCAGCAGCGTGTAGTTGGTCACATCGGCGATGTCGGTCGGGTCCATACGCATGCGGCCCCACTGCGCCCGGTCTGACAATGTCTTTCCAAGCCCGAAACGGCCGGCGTCGCGCAGCAGTTCGGGGAAGGTGCGCTTGTTCCAGTTATAATAGCCGGCATCCGCCTTCAGGTTGCGGATGATGCGCTCGGGATCCTCGGGCGTATGCTCGGTCAGCAGGATCACATGCTCGCGGTCCACCGCAATGTCCGGCCCATCCTTCGGGTCGATGATGAGCGCGCCATATTGCCCCGCCTGCTCCTGCAACGAGGCGTGGCTGTGATACCAGTAGGTGCCCGACTGCCTTAGCGTGAACTGGTAGGTGTAGGTCTCCCCGGAGGCGATGCCCGGAAAGCCGTTGAAGCCGGGCGCGCCGTCGTGATGGCCCGGAACCAGCAGGCCGTGCCAGTGGATCGCCGTCATCTCCGGTAGCTGGTTCTTCAGGTTCACGGT
>NZ_JAYRCW010000154.1:0-2980 GCF_041909755.1 Sandaracinobacter sp. | reverse complement strand
TTGGCATTGGGCCCTCGGCGCTGACGGAGGCCATGGGCATGCTCAACCACCATTTCGCAGCAGCCGCCTGATCGGCGCAGAGCGACAGCCTACCTCTGACTGCCGCCAATCTTTGCAACAGAGCCCAACGCCGAATATTACACGCTGGGCCGGGACACCACCTGGTCCATTGACCGGGATCTGACGGTGGGCGACACGGTGTTTCCGGTGAACGCCGACATTTCCTCCGGCTTCGACAGCGACATCTTCCGCTTCACCATCGGCAACCGGCTGTTCCAGCGACCGAACCTGGAAATCGGGCTGGCGCTTGGGTTCCACGGCACCGATTTCAGCCTCTATATCGAAGGCGAGGGAACGGTGAACGGGACGCCGGGGCAGTTCCGATCCGAAACGCGCTCCGTCTTTGCGCCGCTGCCGACAGTCGGCGCCTTCCTGAACGCGCGCCCGGCGGAAAAGGTGCAGGTGAACGCCCGCCTCGACTGGCTCTCGCTGACGATCGATGATTATTCCGGCCGGCTGATCAACACCGAGACGTCGGTTTCCTATTCCATCCACAAGAACATCGATGTGGGCCTGTCCTACCGGCTGGTGAACTACCGGGTGCGGGTGAAGAAGGATGACTGGAACGGCAAGGTGAACTACCAGTTCAATGGGCCATCCATCTTCGTGCAGGTCGGCTTCTGAGGCGCGCCGGCGGCCGGCGGCCCTTTGCCGGGGCCGCCGTTGCCGCGCTTTCCCTTCTGTCGGCCGCGCCGGCTGCCGCCGGCGACTGGCGCATTCCCATCCGGCCGACGCTGGAGCTGGAGCCGGGTGGGCCGCGCGCGGAACTTCCGGACTATGCCGTTCCGGATCTGAAGCCGGACGCGCGCCTGCTGCCGGAACTGGAAACCCCGCTCGCCACTGCGCGGCCGGGGGTGGAGCTGATCCTGGATCTGACCGGGTTCCGGCAGGATGGCGCGAGCGAGGCGCAGGTGGGGCGGCAGGCGGGGGGCGCGGAGGTGCGCAGCGCGGCGATCGAGCTGGCGGGCGAGTTCGGGCCGGGGCTGCGCCTCTCGTACAAGCTGGGGATCGACTACAACGGCTTCGATGTCGATCCGGAGCAGACCTGGGCGATCAGCGACTTCAACGTCTCGTTCGCGATCCCCGCCGTGCGGACAAAGGTGAGCCTGGGCCAGATGCGCGAGGACTTCGGCTATGAGGTCGTCGCCTCCACCAACATCCTGCCGCAGAGCGAGCGGCAGATTTCCCCCTTCGTGTCGCCGGTGAACTTCGGGGCGAAGGTGACGCATGTGCTGGGCCGGGCGAACGAGATGACGCTGTCCTATGGGCTGTTCCGCGACAGCTGGGGCGAAGGCGACGGCAAGGCGTCGGTTTCGGCGCGGTTCACGCGGCTGCTGATCGACGCGCCGGACGCCGGGCGGTCCCTGCATCTGGGGGTGGGCATCCGCCGCGCCGACAGGGGGGCGACGACCCGCTATCGCGGCCGGCCGGGCGTGGCGGCGGCCGACGAGTTCGTGGACACGGGCGATTTTCCGGCGCGCGCCGCCACCCACCTGGGGTTCGAGGGGCAATATGCGGACGGCCCGCTGCTGCTGCTGGGCGAATATGTGCAGGCCTGGACCGACGCGCCGGAGGCCGGGAACCCCTCGTTCCACGGTTTCTATGTGCTGGGCAGCTGGATGCTGACGGGCGAGCGGCGCGGATATGACCGGACGAAGGGGGTCGTGAAACGGGTGGTGCCGATGCAGCGCTGGGGCGCGCCCGAACTGGTCGCCCGCTATGCGCGGGTGGACCTGAACGGGGGCGCGGTTCGCGGCGGCCGATATGACCGGATCGAGGCGGGCGTGAACTGGTGGGCGACGACCCGCTGGAAGGCCGGGCTGCTGTGGGGGCATGTGTGGCTGGACCGGTTCGGGGAAACCGGCCGCACCCACAGCCTGCTGACCCGCATCCAGTGGGTTTATTGAAGCTGGTTCAGAAGCGGACCGTGAGGTCGGCGCCGATCATGTCCACATTGCCCCGGTTTTCCGAGCGCAGCCGGCTGGCGATGGCGGCCGGCGAGCCGGCATAGAAATCATCCTCGCGGTCGAGCTGTTCGGTCGTGACGAAGACATGGGCATAGGAAAAGCGGGCCTCCAGACTGTCGGAGACTTTCCAGCTGGCGCCGGCGGTGAGCCAGGTGCGGTCGCCATCGGGCACCCGGCTGGTGCGCCAGGCATCGACCGTGGGGGTGGAATCGGTGGCGAAGCCCGCGCGCACCGTCCAGCGGTCGGACAGCTCCTGTTCGCCGCCCAGATGGAGGCTCATGCTGTCCTTGTAGTTCTGGGGCGAGGTGCTGATGGGCGCCCCGTTCACCGTCTGGATGCGGATCGCATCGAACACGGACCAGTTGGTCCATTCCCAGCCCGCGAGGAGGCGCGTGCGCGCCCCGGCGGTGAAGACGGCGGAGGCGGACAGGCTGTCGGGCAGGGTGATGGGTGCGCGGGCATCCTGCTCGCCGTTGGAGCCGGAGAGCGGGCCGAGCAGGCCGCCCACGCTGAACTGGCCCTTCAGCCGGTGCTTCACCTGCGAGCGATAATGGAGGCCGACGGCGACGGGGCCGGATTCGAAGCGGCCGCCGATGTTCCAGCCCAGCGAGATGTCGTCGCCCTTCACGCGCGCCGCGCCATCGGCCAGCAGCGGCGAAAGGTTGGGCAGGGCATTCTGCAGGTCCGCCTCGATATATTGGATGCTGACGCCGCCGCCGATCGAGAAGCGGTCGTCGAGCTTCCAGGCCAGCGAGGGCTGGACATTGTAGGTCTTCACGACGGACCGGCTGCTGTCGTACCGGCCGAACCAGCCGTCGTCATAATCGACCACCAGGCCGAAGGGCGCGTTCACGCCGAGCCCGGCCCAGAGACGGTCCGTCAGCTGCATGGAGCCATAGAGGGTGGGGACGAGGACGACGGGGTGGAAGGGGTTGCCGCCATTGCCGCCGCCC
>NZ_JAYRCW010000153.1:0-3014 GCF_041909755.1 Sandaracinobacter sp. | reverse complement strand
CGCGGCCGGGGTGTCGCGTTCGGGATCGACGGTGACGAACAGCGGCTGCACTTTGGCGGCGGCGTCCGGGTGCTTCGCCTCGAACGCCTTCAGGCCCGCCGCGAGCTTGGCCGTGTCGGTCGGGCAGATGTCGGGGCAATAGGTGAAGCCGAAATACATCAGCCGCCATTTGCCGTCGTAGCTGGCGGAGGTGACGGTGGTGCCGGATTCGTCCTGCAGGGTGAAGGGGCCGCCGACGGCGGAGCCGCTGAGATTGCCCTGCGGCGCGGCCGACGGCTTCAGCGCGAAGATCAGCCCCGCCGCCAGCGCGGCGAGCGCGAGCAGGATCAGCGGCAGGCGCGACTTCATGGATGATTTGCTGGTGGATTGGCGGCTGTTCATGGGGGGCACATATCCGCTATCCGAAAGCGATGCGAGCGGCGTGCGACATCGGGGACAGAAGATGAACGGATTTCGGGCAGGACTTGGGCTGGCGCTGGCGGCGACGATCGCCGTGGCGACGCCGGCGGCCGCGCAGTTTTCGGACGGCTATAATTTCCTGAAGGCGGTGCGCGACAAGGATGTGCTGAAGGCGAAGGGCCTGATCGACAAGCCCGGTTCCACCATCATCAACGCGCGCGACGGCGACAGCGGCGAAACCGCGCTGATGATCGCCATCAAGCGGCGCGACACGCCCTGGATGGGCTTCCTGTTGCAGAATGGCGCCGATCCCAACCTGCGCGACCGCGAGGGCAACACCCCGCTGGGGATCGCCGCGCTCAACGCCTTTCCCGACGGCGTGCGGGTGATGCTGGCGGCGAAGGCGCAGGTGGACGGCGCCAACAACCGGGGCGAAACGCCGCTGATCAAGGCGGTGCAGATGCGCGACGCCACATCGGTGCAGTATCTGCTGAACGCCGGCGCGGACCCGGACCGGACCGACAATCTGGCCGGCATGTCCGCGCGGGATTATGCCGCGCGCGACATCCGCAGCGGCCCGATCGCCAAGGCGCTGGCCGAAGCGCCGAAGAAGGGCGCGAAGAAGTCCGTCGGCCCCAGCCTCTGACGCGGGGCTGAGGCCATGCTGCTGCCGCGCCTGCTGACGGACATCGGCCGGCCCGGCGTGCGGGTGCAGACGGTGGTGCTGCTGCGCTGGGCGGCGATCGCGGGGCAGTTGCTGGCGCTGCTGGTGGTGGGGCTGGGGCTGGGGTTTCCGCTGCCCTGGGTGCCGGCGCTGGCGGCAATCGCCGCCTCCATTGCGCTGAACCTGGGGCTGACGGCGCTCTACCGGCCGGGGGACCGGCTGGACGGCCGGGCAGCCCTGGTCCACCTGGGCTATGATCTCGTCCAGCTGTCGGCGCTGCTGTATCTGACGGGCGGGCTTTCCAATCCCTTCGTCGTGCTGATGCTGGTGCCCGTCACCATTTCCGCCACGCTGCTGTCGGCACGGGCGACGGTGGTGCTGCTGGCGGCGGCGCTGGTGCTGCTGGCGGCGCTATGGCGCTGGCACCTGCCGCTGCCTTGGGGGCCGGGCGCGGCGATGGCGCTGCCCCCTGTCTATAGCCTTGGCATCCTGGTGGCGGTGGGGTTCAGCATGGGGTTCCTGGCCTTCTATGCCTGGCAGGTTTCGGCCGAGGGGCGGCGGCGGCAGGCGGCGCTGATCGCCACGCAGGCCGCGCTGGACCGCGAGACGCGCATGGGGGCGCTTGGCTCCCTCGCGGCGGCGGCGGCGCATGAACTGGGCGGGCCACTGGGCACCATCACGCTGATCGCCCGCGACCTGCGCGACGCGCTGAACGCCGATCCGGCGCTGGGGCCGGACGTGCGGCTGCTGTTGCAGGAGGCGCTGCGCTGCCGCGACATCCTGACCGGCATTTCCGAACGCGCCGAAGCGGACGACCCCTTCCCCGAACTGCCGCTGCCGGCGCTGCTGCGCGAGGTGGTGGCGCAATATGAGCCGACGCGGGTGCCGGTGGAGCTGCGCTATGGCTGGGCGCCGGGCGGCGGCCCGGTGGTGCGGCGCGGCCCAGAGCTGCTGCACGGGCTTTCCAATATCCTGTCCAACGCGCTGCGGCATGCGGCCGCGGGCATTCGCGTGGAATCGGGCGACGCCGCCGACCTGATCTGGATCCGCATCAGCGACGACGGGCCGGGTTTTCCGCCCGACCTGCTGCCGAAGCTGGGCGAGCCGTTCCTGGGCCCCAGCATTTCCGGCTCGGGCTCTACCGGGCTTGGCATCTTCATCGCGACGACCCTGCTGGAACGGACGGGGGCGCGGCTGTCCTTCGCCAACCGAGCCGAAGGCGGGGCGCAGGTGGACATTCGTTGGGTCCGATCCGATATCGAGGCCGGGCCGGCGGCCGTCGAGCCCGCACCGCGCCCCTGAGGAGAGGGATGTTCCATGGCTGAACCCGCTGCATCGCCCGAATCCGGCCCGGAAGCCGAACATGGCCTTCTGCTGCTGGCGGATGATGATTCGAGCTTCCGGCAGCGCCTTGCGCTGACGCTGGGCCGCCGTGGTTTCGATGTGCGCGCCGCCGCCTCGGCCGCCGAGGCGCGGGCGCTGATGCGCGAGATCGAGCCCGAATATGCCGTGCTGGACCTGCGGCTGGGCGATGGCAACGGGCTGGACCTGGTGGCGGAACTGCGCCGCATGCACCCGGAAACCCGCGTCGTGGTGCTGACGGGCTATGGCAATCTGGCAACCGCGGTGGCGGCGGTGAAGGAAGGCGCGATCGACTATCTGGCGAAACCCGCCGATCCCGACGATCTGGTGAACGCCCTGCTGACGCCTGCGGGCGAGCGGCCCGAGCCGCCCTCGGAGCCGATGAGCGCGGATCGCGTGCGGTGGGAGCATATCCAGCGCGTGTACGAGCTGTGCGACCGCAACGTGTCGGAAACCGCGCGGCGGCTGAAGATGCACCGGCGGACGCTGCAGCGGATTCTGGCGAAGCGAAGCCCGCGCTGAAGCTGACCGCGAAGGAGATGATCCGATGTCGCTGACGAAGCTGCTGATCCCCACCTATGTACAGATG
>NZ_JAYRCW010000152.1:0-3029 GCF_041909755.1 Sandaracinobacter sp. | reverse complement strand
GATCATGTGCGGCGTGGTGGGCGCGCTTTCCGCCTTCTATCACGATTCCACCGACATCGACGATCCGAAGCAGCGCATGATCGCCAGCAACCGGCTGATCGCGAAGATGCCGACGATTGCGGCGATGGCCTATAAATATTCCGTCGGCCAGCCCTTCATGTATCCCGACAACTCGTTGAGCTACACGGGCAATTTCCTGAAGATGACGTTCGGCGTTCCGGCCGAGGACTATGTGGTCGATCCCGTCATCGAAAAGGCGATGGACCGCATCTTCATCCTGCACGCCGATCATGAGCAGAACGCCTCCACCTCCACGGTGCGGCTGGCGGGGTCTTCGGGCGCGAACCCGTTTGCCTGCATCGCGGCGGGCATCGCCTGCCTGTGGGGCCCGGCGCATGGCGGCGCGAACGAAGCGGCGCTGAACATGCTGCGTGAAATCGGCCGGCCGGAGCGGATTCCGGAGTTCATCGCCCGTGCGAAGGACAAGGACGATCCCTTCCGCCTGATGGGCTTCGGCCACCGCGTGTACAAGAATTATGATCCGCGCGCGAAGGTGATGCAGCAGACCGCGAACGAAGTGCTGGCGAAGCTGGGCGTGACCGACCCGGTGTTCGACGTGGCGCGCGAGCTGGAGCAGATCGCGCTGAAGGACGAATATTTCGTCTCGAAGAAACTGTATCCGAACGTCGATTTCTATTCGGGCATCATCCTGTCGGCCATCGGCTTCCCGACCAGCATGTTCACCGTGCTGTTCGCGCTGGCCCGCACCGTGGGTTGGGTGGCGCAGTGGAACGAAATGATCGGCGACCCCGAACAGAAGATCGGCCGCCCCCGGCAGCTCTACACCGGCTCGCCGCAGCGGGATTATGTGCCGATCGCCAGGCGCTGAGGCCGGCCGGGGCAGGCGCACGCCCTGCCCGCCTCTCTGGACTCCTGCCATGATCCATGCCCAAACTGCCGCGCAGGGAGGGCATCGTCATGATCATTTCGCGCCGTGCGATCATCGGGTCTGGCCTCGTGATTGCGGGGGCCTCGCTGGCTGACAGTCTGGCCGCTGCCACCAGGCTGCTCGAAACCTCGTTCCAGACGATCGGTCCATTCTATCCGGTGCAGCGACCGCTGGATCAGGATGCGGACCTGTCGCAGCTCGCTTCGTCAGCCTCCCCCGCCCGGGGCGAACGGATCGAAGTGACGGGCCGAGTTCTGGGGCCTGACGGGCGCCCGGTGCCGAACGCGACGCTCGACATCTGGCAAGCCAACGCCGCAGGCCGTTATGCCCACCCCGGAGACAGCAACCCCGCGCCGCTCGACCCCGGCTTCCAGGGATCGGCGGTGATCAGAGCCGACGCCGAGGGGCGCTATCGCTTTCGCACGGTGAAGCCGGGGAAATATCCCGGCCGAACCCCGCACATCCACTTCGACGTGACCGGCGGCCCCCAGCGGCTGATGACGCAGATGTATTTTCCGGGGGAGGAGGGAAACGCCGCGGACGTGCTGCTGTCACGCATTCCGGAACCCTATCGGGGCGTCATGATCGCCGGTCAGGTGGCAGGCGCAGCGACGCCGGCCTATGCATGGGACATCGTTCTGGCCGTTGCCTGAGGGCGCACGCCTCCTTTGACAGGGATCATGGCGGCGCGCCGGCAGGTGGGCCAGTCCTTCTCCGCTTGTGAAGGAGAAGGCCATGCTGAAGCCTGCCATTCTGACCGCCCTTCTGATGTCGTCGGTTCCCGCCAGCGCGTTCACGACATTGGAAATCGCGCTGGCGAACCGCGCGGCTTCCTTCGTTTGGGATTTCCTGAGCGCGGCGAGCAGCAATGCCGTTGCCGTGGCCAACCCTGTCGCCGTTTCCCACAGCCAGGGGCTGCGGACCGCCGGCTTCGCGGACGACGGATTCTTCTGGGCCGAAGTGAAGGGCGTGATGGAATCCGGCGTCGGCGTGCCACCCAAGGGCGACGCCCGGCAGCCCTTCCGCGCCTATGCCGAGTACAATTTCTTCTCGGACAACATCCACATCCACGAAAATGCCGCACCGATCCTGACCAGCCCGGACGGCATTTCCGGCAAGGCGAACGAAAACACCCGCATCAAGGGCGTCCTGGGCGTGCTGAAAGAAGCAATCGGCATCAAGCCCGACCCGCTGAGCGCGGCGGCAGGTGCGGACGGGCCGGCAATGGGCGAGATCTTCGTGCCCATCAGCCTTGGAAGCGACCTGGGGCCGCGAACCGGGTTCAGCTTCTCGGTCTCCGTGGTGAGCGAGGGCGGCTCGTGGCTGATTGCCCAGGGCTCGGGCAAGGGCAATGGCAAGGCGACCCTGCTGCTGCCGACGCTTGCCGCCGTCGATCCTGAACTGGCAGCGCTGGTTGTGGCCGATTTCGAGGACCGCATCCTTGCTGGCAAGGGCGGCAGCGTTTCCTTCACGCTGGGCGACGGCCTGCTGCCGACAGGCGATTCTGGTGTGGCGGGCATCCCGCTGCTGGTGCCGCTGGACACGCCCTTCTGGTATGAAACGGAACTCCTCACCTACAATTCAGGGGCGATTCCAGAGCCTGACATCTGGATGCTGATGATTGCGGGCTTCGGCCTGACCGGGCTTTGCCTTCGCAGGCGCAAGGCCGCGCGTCGCGTCGATTGTGCAGCGGAACCGGCTCACTGAGCCGGTTCGTCGCCAAGGTCTGATCCCTACCGCCCGGACCAGCAGCTGTTGTAGCCGGCCGAATAAGCCTGTTCGCTGCGGCTGCCGTAGCTGCCGGCGTGGCGGTCATAATCGCGGCTCATCCCGCGTGACCGGTCCTGCCGGCCTGCATCGCAGCCCTTGTTCCAGTTCGACTGATAGTCAGACGAACCGGAACCGGACTTGTTCTTGCTGGCCGCCGCTGCAATCGCCGCCGCCCCAAGGATTGCGCCGATCGCAATTGCCGCCTTGGCGCCATCGTTGGACTCATGCCGACCATCGCCATGGTAATAGTTGTTGTCGCCATGCCAGTTGGACCCGGAATAGCCGGTCTGGAATTGGGCGCGGCATCCAC
>NZ_JAYRCW010000151.1:0-3108 GCF_041909755.1 Sandaracinobacter sp. | reverse complement strand
GAGAACGGCTCTGTGGGGGATCGCGATCCCCCTCTCATCCCCCGGCGCATCCCACCGCAGGGATCGGGAGGGCGCGCGGATGGGAGAGATGGCGCGAGATCAGAGGCCGAGCAGGCGATAGGCGCCGCGGCCGTCCGACTCGATCAGGAGGCGCCAGTTCTTCTTCGACTTGAAGACATCGGACATCTTGAGGCTGCGCGAGCCCGCGGCGGCGAGGATCGCCTTCCCGCTCTGCCAAGGCTCGCCGCGCCCGGCAGCCTCGTGCAGCGCGCGCACGACCTGCGCCTGGATCGCACCCAGCCGGAAGTGCTGGCCGTTGCAGCGTAAGCGGCGGCCACGCCCCATTGAGTTTCCGCTTGCGGGGTGCCGCTATGGGATGAAGCGGCGGGCTGTCGGTAGCTTGTCAGGGACTACGAGACGAGGTCCTTATGAGCCGATGGCCTGCTGGTCACAGCACTGGGCCTAGGCCCACGGCATCAGATCGTCGATGTCGCGGGCGAGGTGGCCGTTGGCCAGCTTCGTGAACAGATCGCGCAGATAGGCATAGGGCTCGAGGCCGTTCATTTTGCATGTGCCGATCAGACTGGCGAAGCGGGCCCAATTGCGGCCGCCCTCGTCGTGGCCGGCAAAGAGCGCGTTACGGCGGTTCATGGCCGGGCTGCGGATGGCGTTTTCCACGAGGTTGGAGTCGATATCGATGCGCCCATCCTCCAGGAACAGCCGGAAGCCGTCCTGTCGTTTCAGCATATAGGCCATGGCCTCGCCAAGGTCGGATTTGCGCGAGACGCGGGCGGCTTGGGCCGCCAGCCAGGCGAAGAACTCATCGACCAGCGGGCGCGACAGGTCCTGCCGGACAGTTCGGCGGTGATCCGGGTCGAACCCGCGGATGGCATCCTCGATCTTGTAGAGGGCAGCGATGCGCAGCAGCGCCTCGTCCACGATGGGTGATCCCTTCTTCGGTTTAGCCTTGATCAGCTTGCGCCGGCCATGCGCCCAGCAAAAAGCCAGCCGCAGCGGATCGCCGCCCGGGCGTTTCGGCGTGGCCAGATGGGTATAGCCGCCATAGGCATCAACTTGGATCGTGCCGTTGAAGCCGTGCAGGATTTCGGCGGCATATTCGCCTTTCCGGCCAGGCCGATAGTGGAACACCACGCCCGGCGGCGCGGTGCCACCCCAGCCCCTGTCGTCGCGCAGCACCGCCCAGAGGTAGCCGGTCTTCGTCTTTCCCTTGCCCGGGTCCAGCACCGGAGCGCTTGTTTCATCGACGTAAAGCCTTGTGCTGTCGGTCATCAGCCGTTTTGCCATATGGTCAACCACGGGGGCAATCAGGGCACCCGTCCGGCCCATCCAGTCGGCGAGAACAGACCGGTCGATCGGCACCCCATGCCGCGCCATCACCACGGCCTGCCGGTTCAGCGGCATGTGCTCGGAATGCTTGGAGACGGCAATCTGGGCCAGCAGCGTCTCGGTCGGCCAGCTGCCCTCCAGCAGATGTGCAGGCGCCTTGGCTTGCACGACGCCGGTGCGCCCCTTGGGGCAGGCATATCGGGGGCGCACCGTGACGATGACCTGATAGCGCGCCGGGATGTAGTCCAGCCGCTCGGTGCGGTCTTCGCCGATCCGCACCATGTCGCCGCAGCCGCAGGGGCACACGATGCTGTCGGGCTCGACCACCCGCTCGACGCGCGGCAGGCTTTCGGGCAGGGTCCGGGCCTTGCGGGGCGCACGTGGGTTGCGCTTCTCGGGGTCCGGTTCGCTGGCCGCCATCCTGTCCTCGAGATCGGCGATCTGCGCCTGCGTCTCGGCGATGGCGGTTTCCAGATCTTCCAGCGCCAGCTCGAGCTGCGCCGGGCCCAGCTTCTCGGATTTCGGCCCGAACTTCGTGCGCCGGTAGTCCTGGACCTGACCTTCCAGCTTCTCGATCAGCGCCTTCAACTCGGTAATGAAGGCTTCCTTTTCGGCCACCACCGCCTGTTCGTGCTGGCGCGCCGCACGTTCGACCCTCGCCTCAAACCGCGCGGCTTCCAGCGCCGCCTTTTGGGCGGCAAAGGCCTTCACTACCTCGGGCGGCAGGTCGGGGAACTGGCTGAGATCAAGCGGCTGCGACATGCGCATTTCTACCCGATCCGGGACAGAAAGCCCAATAAAACAACGCCAAAATCGACCCGGTGAGTCAACCCGCCGCAGTCGGTGGGAGCACCCGTTGTGCAACCATCCGCCGCCAATCCAGACCTTCGAACAGAGCCTCGAATTGCGCCCGGGACAGCCGCATCGTGCCGTCCTGAACCTTCGGCCAGGCGAAGCTGCCTTCCTCCAGGACCTTGTAGATCAGCACCATGCCGGTGCCGTCCCAGACCAGGATCTTCAACCTGTCCCCGCGTTTTGATCGGAACACAACCGTCACGCCGGAATGCGGATCAAGCTTCAGTTCCGTCTGCACGATCAGTGCCAGAGCATTATGTCCACACCGGAAATCCACCGGCCGGGTCGCGATCAGGATCGGCAACCGCTGCCCCGCGACAATCATGCCGCCCCGCGCAGAGCGCGCACCAAGGCCGCTGCACGCTCCACCGCAACATCACCAGGAATACACAGCCGCAGATCAGGCCCGACCTCAATCGTCATCACCCCGATGCCACCCTGTGCGACCTCGACCGTCAAAGGCACAGGCTGATCCACGGGCTCGGGCAGAATGGACAGCGGCACAAAGGCAGGCTCCGCCACCTTCGGCCTTGTTGATCCGCTCAGCACGTCCATCAGCTCACCCGGCAGAGCCAGCCGACCCTGCCGGGCATGGCGGCGCCAATCCGACAAATGATGCGGCAGGATGTCATAGCGCGCCGCCACATCGACGACCCGGGCGCCTGGCTGGAGGCTTTCGGCAACAATCCGCGCCTTCATCTCATTCGACCAGCGCCGCTTGCCCCGCCGCCGCGGCTCGACAATCGCGCAACGCCCAATAAACCCGTCACCACCATCCGCCATGACAAATCTCCATCTGCTCACGCAGACCTTCTCGCAGGCCCGTCACGCGTCAGGAATACATCAATTCAATGGGTTGGAGCCGCCGCTTACACCGCACCAGCATCCGCTCGAACTCCGGCACGT
>NZ_JAYRCW010000150.1:0-3197 GCF_041909755.1 Sandaracinobacter sp. | reverse complement strand
CGCGTCGTCCGCCGGGGCGCGGCGCAGGCGGCTCAGCGTGCGCACCCGCGTCTCCTCGAACAGCCGCGCGATGGCGACATTGTTCAGATGCGCGTTCGCATCCATGTCGCCATAGCGCGTCTGGATCGTCTCCCGCAGGCGGTAGGCGGCTGCGTCCAGCCGCCAGGCCTCGTCCTTCAGGCCCATCCTCAGGCCCAGGTCACGCGCACGGGCAGCGTCTTCAGCCCGTTCACGAAATTGGCGTAGGAATATTTCGGCTCGCCATCCAGCTCCACCGCCTTGATCTGCGGCAGCAGCTCCTCGAACAGGATGCGCAGTTCCAGCCGCGCCAGGTGCATGCCCAGGCACAGGTGCGCGCCATGCCCGAAGGCGACATGCCGGTTCGGGTCGCGATCCGCCCGGAACACGTCCGGCTCGTCGAACACCGCCTCGTCACGGTTGCCCGACAGATAGAACAGGCACAGCCCGTCGCCCTTGCGGATGGTCTTGCCGCCAAGGATCGTGTCCTCGGTCGCGGTGCGCATGAAATGCTTCACCGGCGTGGTCCAGCGGATCGCTTCTTCCACGAACAGCGGGATCAGCGACGGGTCGGCATGCAGCTTCGCCAGCTCGGCGGGGTTCTTCGCCAGTTCGCAGAAGCCGCCCGCGGCCGAACTGCTGGTGGTGTCGTGACCGGCCGTCGCCGTGATCACATAATAGGACAAGGCCTCCCGCTCGGGGATGGGCTGGCCGTCGATGGTGCCATTGGCGATCACGGTCGCCACATCGTCGCGCGGGTTGGCGCGCCGGTCCGCGATCACCTTGGCGAAATACTGGAAGAAGATCTGCGCCAGCTGCAGCAGGTCAACCTGCTTGTCGCCCGTGGAACGGCCCCACAGCGTGCTGTTCTCCGTCAGGATCTGCGACCGGGCGATCACGTCGGGATCCAGCGCGCCGAAGGTTTCCTGCGTCAGCTTCAGCATCATGGGCTCGTCCTCGCGCGGGACGCCCAGGATCTCCATGATCACCCGCAGCGGATAGAACAGCGCGACTTCGTTCACGAAATCCAGCCGCTCGCCCTTGGCGCGCATCAGCTCCACATGCTCGCGCGCGATCTGGCGCACCTTCGGCTCCAGGTTCTTCTTCACCGTGCCCGGCTGGAACCAGCTGTGCGTCACCTGCCTCAGCTTGCGATGTTCGGGATCATCCAGGTCCACCAGCGTGCGGAACAGGTGGGTGTCGCCCGTCATCTGCAGGATCCACTGCTCGCCCTCGATGGGCGAAAGGTAGGTGCGCTCCCGGTTGATGAACAGCTCGTTCGCCTTGGAGACCGCCGTGATGTCGGCATGGCGCATGATCGCCCAGAAGGGCCGGTATCCGCTGGGCTGCGTCCAGTGGACGGGATCGTCCCGGCGCAGCGCGGCATAGTCCGCCAGCAGCGTCGCGGGCTCGGTATAGACTTCGGGGTTCACGATGCGGTCGTCGATCGTGTCCCGGCTCCAGGTGAAGGGTTGTGTCGCCATCTCTGTCTCGCCTCCCAGCGGTTTCATCCCCTGATTGGCCGGGCAAAGGCGGGCTGCCTAGCTGTCAAGGCTGGGGGCTAACCGGCTCAGCCGGCGGGGGAGGCAGGCTCCGGCGCGGCCGTTGCGCGGCGGGCCTGCCAGATGCAGGCGGCCGCGATGATGATGGCGCCCGCCCAGGTGCGCGGGGCGACCGGCTCCGAAAAGAACAGCCAGCCGAACAGTGCGGCCCATACCAGCGCCGTATATTCGAACGGCGCCAGCACCTGCGCCTCTGCCCGGGCATAGGCGCGGGCGATGAACTGCAGGGCAACCGCGCCGGTCGCGCCTGCGGCTGCCACCCACAGCCAGCTTTCGCCGCTGGGCAGGATGGCGTCTGCCGGCACCGTCAGCAGCATGGGCACGAACAGCGCCGCCGCCGGGATGATGGCGCCCAGCAGGCTCACGATGGCGGGCCCATCCTTCGCCGCCCGCAGGCGCAGCAGCACGATGGTCAGCGCATAGGTCAGCGCAGACACCAGCACGGCGCCCACGCCCAGCAGCTGGCCGTCGTTCCACGCGCCGGGGTCGATCCCCACGGCCACGATCACGCCCGCGAAGCCCGCGATGCCGGCGACAAGGCTGCCGCCCTGCAGCCGTTCCTTCAGGATGATCGCGGCAATCGGCGGGATCAGCAGCGGCGCGATGAAGGCGATGGTCACCGCCTGCGCCAGCGGCAGCACCGTCAGCGACCAGAAGAACAGGAAGGCGGACAGCGCCAGGATCACCCCGCGCGCCAGGTGCACGGGCAGCATGTCGGCGGTGATGCGCGGCCGTCCCGCCTGCACCCAGATCAGCCCGGTGAAGAAGATCGCCGCCACATAGCGCCAGAAGGTCGCCATCACCGCGGGGTTCACCTCCACCAGCTTCTTCATCACCGCGTCCATCGCGCAGAAGATCGCGATTCCGATGATGTAGAGAAGGATTGGCCCCGCGCGCATGCCGCATCCGTTGGGCGCTTTGCGAAATGATTGCAACCGCTTCGCTTGGCTGGCATGAACGGGGCAGAAGCCGCACGAACGCGGTCCGACATTCAAGGGATTTTGAGGGGAACGGTCATGGCGAAACTACTCGGCAACCTGTCTTATGCCGTGCTTTTGGGCGCGGTTCTGCTGCTGGTGGTGCTGTTCGGCTTCCACGGCGCGCTGGTCGGCGGCGAAGGCTCCCACTTCGCGAACGGCATCTTCCGCTTCCTGCACGTGCTGTGCGGGATCATGTGGATCGGCCTGCTCTATTATTTCAACTTCGTGCAGATCCCCACCATGCCCAAGGTGCCCGCCGAGCTGAAGCCGGGCGTTTCCAAATATATCGCGCCCGAAGCGCTGTTCTGGTTCCGCTGGGCGGCGGCCTTCACGGTGCTGACCGGCCTCATTGTGGCGATGCTGTCCGGTTACCTGATCGAGGCGCTGACCCTGCAGCCCGGCTCGCGCGTGATCGGGCTGGGCATGTGGCTGGCGCTGATCATGGCCTTCAACGTCTGGTTCGTGATCTGGCCCAACCAGAAAAAGGCGCTGGGCATCGTGGAGGCCGACGCCGACACCAAGGCGAAGGCCGCGACCACGGCGATGATCTTCAGCCGCACCAACACGGTGCTGTCGCTGCCGATGCTCTATTGCATGGTGTCGCAGGGCGCGCTCGGCGCCGTCTGACGCGCCTGCC
>NZ_JAYRCW010000149.1:1715-3334 GCF_041909755.1 Sandaracinobacter sp. | reverse complement strand
CCAGCTTCATGAACAACAAGGGCACCTATACGGGAAGTCTCGGCAATCTGTGCCGCTGGCTGGCGGGGCAGGCCGAGGCGCTGGGGGTGGAAATCTTCCCCGGCTTCGCGGGTGCGGAAGTGCTGTTCAACGACGACGGGTCGGTGAAGGGTGTCGCCACCGGTGACATGGGCGTGGAGCGCGACGGCAGCCACGGCCCCAATTACCAGCCGGGGCTGGAACTGCACGCCAAATACACCTTCTTTGCCGAAGGGGTGCGCGGGCATCTTTCGAAGCAGCTGATCAAGCGCTTCGACCTGGCGAAGGACAGTCAGCCGCAGGTCTATGGCATCGGCATCAAGGAGCTGTGGGACATCGATCCCGAAAAGCATGTGCCGGGCCGGGTGATCCACACCCAGGGCTGGCCGCTTTCGGACGCCTGGGGCGGCGGTTTCCTCTATCATCAGGCCAACAACCAGGTGGCGCTGGGCTTCGTGGTGGCGTTGTCCTATCGCAATCCTCATCTTTCCCCCTTCGACGAAATGCAGCGCTGGAAGACCCATCCGGCGATCAAGGCGATCCTGGAAGGCGGCCGCCGGGTTTCCTATGGCGCCCGCGCCATCAACGAGGGCGGCTGGCAGGCGGTGCCGAAGCTGACGATGCCGGGCGCTGCGCTGATCGGCTGTTCGGCCGGCTTCGTGAACGTGCCCCGGATCAAGGGCAGCCACACGGCGATGAAGACGGGGATGATGGCCGCTGAAGCCGCCGTCGACGCCATCGCCAGCCAGCGGCAGGGAGACGAACTGACGGCCTATTCCACGGCCTATGAGGCGAGCTGGGTGTATGACGAACTGCGCATGGTGCGGAACACCGAGCCGCTCGTCAGCAAGTTCGGCGGCACGGTGGGAACCGCGCTGGCCGGGGTGACGATGTGGGCGGAATTCCTTGGCGTCCGCATGCCCTTCACCATGGGTCATTCGCCCGACAACACCAAGATCTGGCGCAAGGAGGCCTGCTGGCCGATCGATTATCCCAAGCCCGACGGGAAAATCAGCTTCGACAAGCTTTCCAGCGTGTTCCTTTCGAACACCAATCACGAGGAGAACCAGCCGGTTCACCTGCGGCTGACGGACCCGACTGTGCCGATCCGCATCAACCTGCCGCTGTATGACGAGCCGGCGCAGCGCTATTGCCCGGCAGGTGTCTATGAAGTGGTGGGCAAGGACACGGGCGAACCCCGGTTCCAGATCAACGCGCAGAATTGCGTGCACTGCAAGACGTGCGACATCAAGGATCCGACACAGAACATCACCTGGGTGACGCCGGAGGGCGGCGGAGGCCCGAACTATCCGAACATGTGAGTGAAGGCGGCTGCGATTATGGCGAACCCATAACGCGCAGACTCGCCGAAATGTCGGTCGGCTGAGTCGGCGATCTCCCTCGCCGGCCAGTCCGACGGCGCGGGCTGCGTCGCCGCTGCCCCCATTCAGACCGGCCTCCCTCCGCTCAGGCCGAGCCTGTCGAAGGCCCGGACGTGAGAGATCAAAGGCCGAGCCGGGGAGCATGCTCCATGGGCTTCGACAGGCTCAGCCTGAGCGGGATATCTGCCTGAGCGGGGCAGAGGACAGGCAAGCGATGCC
>NZ_JAYRCW010000149.1:0-1705 GCF_041909755.1 Sandaracinobacter sp. | reverse complement strand
CCCGCAGGCTTTGCCTGCGGCAGCGACCCGTGCAAACTGGCCGCCATGACCGACCTTTCCAGACGCACCCTGATGGCGGGCGCCGCCGTCGCCGCCGCCTCAGCCGCCGCGAAGGCACCCCCGGCTTCGGCCGGATCGATGATGGCCTTCGCCGCCCCGAAGCTGGAAAAGGTGCGCATCGGCATCATCGGCGTGGGCGAGCGCGGCACGCCGATGACAGATCTGCTGCTGACGCTGGACGGCGTGGAGATCCGCGCCATCGCCGACACCGACGCCTTCGTGCTGGACCGGGCGGTGGCGAAGGTGTCGGCGGCGCAGGGCCGCGCGCCTGCCCGCATCACCGGCGGGCCAGACGCCTGGCGGCAGCTGACCGGGCGCGACGACCTGGATGCCGTGTTCATCTTTACGCCCTGGGATCTGCATGCGCCGATGGCGCTGGCGGCAATGAAGGCGGGCAAGCATGCCTTTGTCGAAGTGCCGATGGGCGTGACCATCGACGAGCTGTGGGAGCTGGTGGAGACCAGCGAGGCCACAAAGCGGCACTGCATGATGCTGGAAAACTGCTGCTACGGCCGGGAAGAGCTGATGCTGCTGAACATGGTGCGCCAGGGCCTGTTCGGCGAACTGACGCACGGCGCGGGGGCCTATATCCACGAACTGCGCGGGCAGATGCTGCGAACGGAGCGGGGCGAGGGCGTGTGGCGGCCCGGCTGGCAGACGCGGCAGCGGGGCAATCTTTATCCGACCCACGGGCTGGGGCCGGTCGCGCAATATATGAACATCAACCGCGGCGACCGGTTCGATTATCTGGTGGCGATGGACAGCCCGGCGCTGGGGATGGCGGCCTTTGCGCAGGAACGGCTTCCGGCGGACGATCCGCAGCGCAACTGGCGCTTCATCGCAGGCGACATGAGCAGCGCGCTGGTGAAGACGGTGCGGGGCCGCACGATCCTGGTGCAGCACGACATCAACACGCCGCGCCCTTATGACCGGCTGAATTATATCCAGGGTACCAAAGGCGCGTTCGGCGGCTATCCGGCGCGGATCGCCATCGATGATGGCGGCAAGGCGCACCACAAATGGGATCTGGATATGGGGCCGTGGCAGGCGAAATATGACCATCCCCTGTGGTCGAAGCTGGCGGCGCTGGCGCAGGCGCGCGGCGGCCATGGCGGTATGGATTTCGTGATGCTGTGGCGGGTGATTGCCTGCCTGCGCGAGGGGCTGCCGGTGGATCAGCCGGTGTATGACGGAGCCAGCTGGTCCAGCCTGTTCGACCTGACGCAGCGGTCGGTGAAGAACCGGTCCGCTGCGCAGGACATTCCCGATTTCACCCGCGGCGGCTGGCAGACCGCAGCGAGTTTCGACATCCGGGTGTAGCGGGATGAGGGCAGGCCGATGCTGCCCCTAGGGCAGCCGGTTGCCCGCTTCGTCCATCAGCACTTCGCGGCGGCCGACATGGTCCGGCGAGGAGACGAGGCCCATTTCCTCCATCTGGTCGATGAGGCGGGCGGCTGAATTATAGCCAATGCGCAGTTGCCGCTGGAGGTAGGAGATGGTCGCCTTGCGGCTGGTGGCGACAACCTGGATCGCCTGTTGCAGCGGATCGTCGGCGCCGGCCGCCGCCCCACCCGCGCCGCTTCGCGGAGAGCCGGGAGTGGCGCCCATGCCTTCGAAGCCATCGGGGCCGTCGGGCTCCTCGGTG
>NZ_JAYRCW010000148.1:0-3449 GCF_041909755.1 Sandaracinobacter sp. | reverse complement strand
CGGATCGGGCAATCAGATCATGGGGGGCATGCCCCCCATGATCTGATGATCAAACAGGCGGCATGAACGACAACCGGGATTAGCTTAACTCAGCCGCCAAACTGTCCAAGAAGGCGGGACCACCTCATATTGCGATGGTCGCTGCCCCCGGACGCACGATTACAGGGGGAATCCAGATGAAATTCTGATGACGCTGCAATCGGCGTCTCACACCAGACATGCGGGCAATGCCCGCATGGGAGATGGATAAACCGTCTCCGAACGCCGTGCCGGAGCATTTTCTGCGGCACATTCCTGAAGTAAAAATGCAGGAGAATGAAAATGACCGTATCGATTATTCTTGAAGATGTGAACAACTTCCCTGGAATTCTGACCGCCTCCAGTTCGCTCGGAACGGTTCTGGATGCCGTGGAAGAAGCTGGCATGGCGGGATCGCACCCTGACACGACGGGTGACTTTACGGGAACGATCACGGCGTCGAATGTTTATGGCGTCGCGAACTATGGTTCGACCTACACCTATGGCAACGAGACGCTGGGGTATGCCGTCGAGATCACCGGCAACATCTTCTATTACAACCTCTGGGTGGATGGGGTTATCTCCGGTGCAACGAACCATACAGTTTATGGTGAGATCACCGGCATCACCATCTCAAACAGTCTCGCGGACTTCGACGATGATGCTCTTCTGAGCTTCACGTTCTCGCCAGGGGATCTGACAAGTGACCTGCTGGATGGCCAGAATACCGATGTCCATAACATCATCTGGGACCTGATGAATGGCTCGACTGACGCGCTCCAGTCGGTTCTCGTGAATAACTACAACATCGATCTGACTGACTCGGTTGCCGATTTGGTCGCCAATTCGCCGTTCAGCGAGGAAGTGCTGCTGCTCGCCGCCTGAACCCCCAACAGGCGCGAACATGGGAGGGATGGCGGTTTCGCCCGCCATCCCGACTGTGCCTTTCCCGAAAGAGCCCGATGCAAAAGACCGAGACCTTCGATGAAATTCGCGCAGCGGTCCTGAGCCTGCGTGGCAGCATCCGCGCCATCGCGGCATTCAGCGCGACGGCAAATTTGCTGATGCTCGCACCCGCGCTCTACATGCTCCAGGTCTATGACCGGGCGCTCGCCTCGGGAAATCTATTCACGCTCGGCATGCTGACCGTCATGGTGGTGGGACTGCTCGCGCTCATGGGGGCGCTCGAATATGTCCGCAGCCGCGTAGTCATCCATGCCGGATCGCGGATCGATGAACTGCTCGCGCGCCGTGTCCACCAGGCCGCCTTCGAGCGCGGGCTGGCCGGCGGGCAAGCCAATGCCGCGCAGGCAACGCGCGATCTCGATTCCATTCGCCAATTCCTGACCGGCAACGCGGTCTTCGCGCTTTTCGATGCGCCCTGGACGCCATTGTTCCTGCTGGTGATGTTCCTGTTCCACCCGTGGGTCGGCGTGCTGGCGCTTGCCGGCATAATCATCCTGACGGGACTTGCCTGGCTCAATGACCGCCTGTCGCACAGCATGCTCAAACAGGCAGGGACGCTATCGGTGCTGGCGACGCAAAGCGTCGAGATGCAACTTCGCAATTCGGATTCCATAGAATCCATGGGCATGCTGGATCGTCTGTTCCGCCTCTGGCGCACGCCCCATCGCGGATATGTGCGCCGGCAGGCCATGGCGAGCGAGCGCAGCGCCCTGATCGGCGCCATTTCGCGCACGATCCGCCTCGCGCTTCAGTCGCTCGTATTGGGTTTGGGCGCATGGCTTGTCATCGATGGCCGGATGAGCGCCGGCATGATGATCGCAGGCTCGATCCTCATGGGCCGGGTATTGGCGCCCGTCGACCAACTCATCGCCGCATGGCGCCAATGGGCGAGCACGCGCCTGTCGTGGGAACGGCTGCGGGCACTGCTATCCAGTCACCCCGCGCGGCCCGAACGCCTGCCCCTGCCTGAGCCTGAGGGAATCTTGCGCCTGGAAGGCGTTTCGGCACTTCCTCCTGGCGTGCAAGGAACGGTGCCAACTCTCGTTGGTGTGACATTTGCGCTTGAGGCGGGCGACATGCTCGGCGTCATCGGGCCTTCGGGTTCCGGCAAATCCACGCTGGGACGCCTGATCGGGGGCGTCTGGACCGCTCGGGCAGGAAAAGTCCGGCTCGACGGCGCGGATATCAACCAATGGGACAAAGAACGGCTCGGGCCGCATATCGGCTATCTTCCCCAGGAGGTCGAACTGTTCGCCGGCACGGTCGCTGAAAATATCTCGCGCTTTGCTGAGGGAGAGAGCGATCCGAAACATGTCACCGATGCCGCCATCATGGCTGGCGCCCACGACATGATCCTCTCGTTGCCGCAAGGCTATGATACCCGGCTCGGCGCCGGCGGTCAGGGTCTGTCGGGCGGCCAGCGGCAGCGGATCGCGCTTGCCCGAGCCCTCTACGGCCATCCCCGCCTCGTCATCCTCGATGAACCCAACGCCAGCCTGGACGATGCGGGCGAACTGGCACTGGTACAGGCGCTGGGTCGCCTGTCTGAGCGCAATGTGACAACCATTCTTATCACCCATCGTTCCAAGGTTCTGGAGTTTACGACGAAGCTGCTTGTCCTGAAGGACGGACGCGCGCAGGCCTTCGGTCCCACGGTCGAGGTGCTGACGCGCATGCGCGGCGCGACAGCAAATGTCCGTCCCGGCACGCCTCCCAATGGCCAGAAGGCACCAACGCCGGGCACGATCACGGTTGCACCGCCCAATGGCGGCGGAACCATGATTTCAGGCCTCGGCTTCGGCGGCGAGCCAGCGGGGGCATGACGATGATGGATACGGAACAGACCGAACATAAAGGCCATGCCTGGACGCAGTGGCGGCAGTTCCTTCGCGGGATCGGCAAGGATGCATCGTTGGACGAAAAGCCGACAGCAGAAGATCTCGACCGTGAGGAAGCAACGGAAGGGCAGAGGGAGGCTCGGCCCGCCAGCTTTGGCTGGTGGCTGCTGATCGTCGGCTTCGGTGGCTTCCTACTGTGGGCGATATTCGCACCGCTCGACAATGGCGTCGGCATGCCCGGCGTGGTCATGGTGACGGGCAACCGGCAGGCTGTCGAGCATCAGACCGGCGGACTGGTCGCTGCGCTGCATGTGCGCGAAGGCGATCGGGTGAAGGCAGGCCAGATACTCGTCGGCCTTGATCCCACCCGCGCCGGGGCGGAAGCGGAGAGTGTCGCCATCCAGCTTGCAACCGCGCGGGCGAAGGAAGCCCGTCTGCTGGCGGAACGCGACAGTCTGCCAGCACCGCTGTTCCCAGCCGACCTCGAACGTGACACGGATACCGATGTAGCGGGTGCGATTGCGTTGCAGCGCCAGCTTTTCGCGGTCACGTCCGTCAAGCTGGTGTAATTTTCTGGATGGCCTGAGGGCATGATCAGGCGGCTTTTGTGGTTATGCTGAGGATGGG
>NZ_JAYRCW010000147.1:0-3492 GCF_041909755.1 Sandaracinobacter sp. | reverse complement strand
CCGCCAAGGGCGGCTCATCGAGCCTGCTCCAGTAGCGTCGACGGCGCGAGCGCCAGCGAGGGCGAAAAGGGAGAGACCTCTGACGGAGAGACGCGCGCCGTCGCGGTTGAGGCCATGCCGATCAGCAACGCGCCCAGCGCCGAAACCGCGGGAAGCCGCCAGCCCGCCAGCGGCATGCGCCGCTCCGTCTCGATGCGCCGCCACACATGAGGTTCCAGTTGACCCAGCGGGCGGTCGACGGGGGCTTCGGCCAACTGCCGCAAGAGATTGTCCAACCTGTCCATTCGCACTGCCACTCCGATTTTCCCGGCTTTCATAGCGGGAATACGCGGGCCGGCCAAAAATCCCGCAAACGGCAATGAGGGGTTCGCCGAGTGGCCGCGTATATGCGCCAACGAGTTCTGCCTGCCGGAGACCCCTGCCCATGCTGTTTCGATCTGCCCTGTTCGCCGCGCTGATGGTTGCCGCGCCCGCGATTGCCCACCCGAAGCTGCTGGCTTCCACGCCTGCCGGTGGCAGCACCACGGCAAGCCCGGCGGTGGTTTCGATGCAGTTCAGCGAGGCGCTGTTCCCCAAATTGTCGGGGGCGGCGCTGGTGAAGCTGGGCGGTGGCGAGCCGTCGAAGGTGGAAACCGCCACCAGCTTTGCAGCCGACAACCGTGGCATCAGCCTGAAGCCGGCATCCGGCCTGACCGCCGGGCAATATCGGGTGGACTGGTTCGGCGTCGCTGCGGACACGCATCGCATCACGGGCAATTTCAGCTTCACGGTGCGCTGATCCGGTGGGTGATCCGGGGCTGACGGCTGTCCGTTTTCTGCTCTACGCCGCGCTGGGGCTGTCGTTTGGGCTGTTGCTGTTTCCGGTGCACGCCCTTCCGGCCGGCTTGCGTGACCGGGCGGTCAGGCAGGCGAGACCGCTTCTGGTGATTCTGGCGGCAACCGGGCTGCTTGCCTCGCTTGCGGGGCTGGCCGTGCTTGCGGGGGGGATGCTTGGGCTTCCGGCTTCGCAAATCGGGGCGGATGAGATCGCCACCATTCTTGCGCTGCCAGGCCTTGGGACATCCATTGTGGTGCGGATTGCCGTCCTTGTGCTGCTGCTGGTCCTGCTTCTTGTGGCGTCGGGCCTTCGGCGGACGATGATGGTCCTTGCCGGGGTTGCGCTGGCGAGCCTTGCATGGGCCGGGCATGGCGCATCCGGGGGCGCCATCCATCTGGCTGCGACCGTTCTGCACCTGCTGGCGGCCGGGCTGTGGCTTGGGGCGATTGCCGGCTATCTATTGATGATGCGCTGCGCGGGCCGGGACGAGCTGGCGGCGGCGCTGGGCCGCTTCGTAGGAACCGGCGGCGTGATTGTTGCCCTGCTGGCGGCATCCGGGGCGGCCAATGCGCTGATGATCGCGGGATGGCCGCTTCCAGCCGGATTCCTCGGCTTCTCGTGGACGATGCTGCTGGCGTTGAAGCTGGCACTGTTCGCCGGGATGATGGGCCTTGCTGCGCTGCACCGCTTCCGGCTGGTGCCGGCTGTTGCCGCCGGCGCACCGGTGAACAGCCTGCGCTTCTCGCTGGCGACGGAGCTCGTCCTGGGCTGCGGCGTCCTCGCTCTTGTTGCAATCCTTGGGCAGATATCGCCCGCTGCATGATCCTCCAGCCACCCGAATGAAAGACCATCACAACATGCTGCGCATCCTGATTTCAGCCGCGATCATCGCCACCGGCTCCGCTTCGGCATCGGCCCATGGGCCAGCCAAGCCTGCTGCGGGCAGCACCAACGTTGCACCAGCGGCGACCGAAGCCGTGGCCGTGGTGGACGCATTCCACGCCGCGCTGAAGCGTGGAGATCTGGCTGCTGCGCGCGGCTGCCTGATGGACGATGCGCTGATCTTCGAAGGCGGGGCGGTGGAACGGTCTGCCGCAGAATATGCCGCACACCATCTGCCTGCGGATGCCGAGTTCGCTGCCGTGACCGAGCAGGCCATTTCCAGCCGGAGGGGCGACGGAGACGGCCGGACCGCATGGGTTCTGACCGAGGGCCAGACGACCGGCACCTGGCGCGAAAAGCCGGTGGACAGTGTTACGACCGAAACGATGATCCTGCGAAAATCAGGCGCGAGCTGGCGCATCCAGCATATTCACTGGTCGTCGAAATCAGTTTCTGTTACAAAGCCCTAGCGCAAATTACAGCGTCGCGCCCCGACATAGCCGGCGATTGAGCCGGCCGTTTGCGGATGCGCCGAACCTGTCTGTTCGCCTTTCCAAGGGCGGCGACACAGTCGCCGCCATGAAGGAGAAGTATGTGGCTGATGCCTCCATTCCAGCAGATGGGCGCCAAATCTCGGGTTCGACTGAATTCCAAATCAGCAAGGCGAGCGCCGCTCCGCAACCGCATGACGCCGACCGCAGCACATTAATGTGAATGACGGGCCGCCATCAGGCATCCTGCGGCACCAAGCGAATGGCCGAGTGTCGGCGGATCACGCCCATCTAGCTGTGAGCCATGCCGCCACGTCGTCTTCGGTGAGATTTCCGGCGGCCAGCAACAACACCATCTTTATGGCGTCTTCGGGCTCGAAGGAGATGCGTAAGTCATTCAAGGCGAGAAATAGCCGTGCGAGCACCCAGGCAGTACGCTTGTTACCGTCGGCAAACGGATGATTGCGCGCAATGCCAAAGGCGTAAGCCGCTGCCAACGCACAGAGATCGGACTGCCCATAGGCCCATTGGTTGCGTGGTCGGGCAAGAGCGGACTCGAGGGCAGACACATCGCACACACCGATTGGCCCACCGTGTTCCGCCAACTGCCGGTCGTGGATAGCGAGGGCTAGTTCGGTCTCGATCCAGATCGGCTCCGCTGATGATGCCATGCTATTTGGCCAGGACGCGCAGGATGTCCCGATCTTCGCGCATGATCCGCTCGGCCACAGCCATCTTCTCCGCGAAATCCGGATTGGCGGCGGTGATCCGAATGCCCTCAGGGGTTTCGGACACATAGAGCGTGTCGCCCACGCCAGCACGCAGCTTGGCCAGCAACTCCTTGGGCAGGACGACGCCCGCAGAATTGCCGATCCTGGTGATTTTCAGGCTCGCGTTCATACTGCGGTTCTAACACTCCCCGCCCGCCATTCAAAGCAGTGTATTTTGCGGATGGCCATTCCGGCCACTGGAGACCCATCATGGGACATTCAGACCTCGACCCCGCCGTGCACGACCGGCGTCCCTGGATTGCAGGCGTCAACGTTGGACCCAAGCGACCGCTCAAGCCGCGTGATATCTGGGCGATCCGCTTCCCCTTCGGCAAGGCGCTGTGTCAGGAGCGCCTCCATCTCATCCGGGATCAGGCGCATGCGCCGACATCCCTTGCGGTACGATCGGGCAAAGATGTGCGCTGGAAAGTGATCAGCCTGTCGCCCATGCCTGCCCCGTTCGAAGGTTCGAAGCGGAGCCGGCGGGAGCCGGGTGTTGAGAACATGCTTGAGACATGCGCCGACGCCTTTA
>NZ_JAYRCW010000146.1:0-3917 GCF_041909755.1 Sandaracinobacter sp. | reverse complement strand
TCAGCCGGGGCGGCGGCGGTGGCCGGGGCGGCGGGCGCATCGGCACTGGCGAAGCGCGTACGCGCCTCGGCCACCCACTTGTCGAATTCCTCGCGGCTGACGGCGCGCACCGCAATCGGCATGAACCAGTGGTTCGTGCCGCAGATCTGGTTGCACTGGCCGTAGAAGACGCCTTCGTGATCCGCACGCATCCAGGTCTCGAGCGCCCGGCCCGGGATCGAATAACGCTGAACGCCGAGCGCCGGCACGAAGAAGGAGTGGATCACGTCGTAGCCCTGCGTCAGCACGCGCACATTCGCGCCGACCGGGATCACCAGCTCATTGTCCACGGCCAGGCGATACAGGTGGCGACGCTCGGGCGGGAGCTGGTCCTCCGGGACCGGGTAGCTGTCGAAGGAGAAGTTGCCGTGATCCGGATAGGTGTAGTGCCAATACCACTGGCGCCCCTGGACCGTGACGGTGATGTCGGCGTCGCGCGTCCGGTCCTCGTAGTAGATCAGGCGGAAGGACGGGATGGCGATGACCAGCAGGATGATGACCGGCACCGCGGTCCAGGCCACTTCCAGCAGCGTGTTGTGGCTCGTGGTGGACGGCGTGGGATTCACCGAGGAGCGGAAGCGCCACACGCAGATCGCGAGAAGGATCAGCACGAAGACCGTGATCACCGCGATGATGGCGAAGACCAGCGCATTGAAGTCGTGGATCGCTTCCTTGATCGGGCCGCCTGCCGGCTGCAAACCCATGCCCCAGGCCTGGGGCGCACCCACCATGCCTTCGGCCATGGCCGGCGCCGCCATCAGTGCGATCGCCAGACAGCCCATAGCCGCCCACAGGCGCTTCAAACCGCTTACCCGCATCACCTGTTTCCCCGTCGCGCCGAGGCGCGACCCCTAGACGTCCCGTTCCACGCCATCGCCCGGCCAGGCGTTGCGCGCGTCGCCGGTCCCAATTCCGGCAACGAGGCCAGACCATACCGGGGCCGCCACGCACAGCACAAGGGAGCACGCCTTGATATGACGCAAGTGGCGCGGGTCGTTCCGCCTTGCGTCACGCCGGCGGCAAAGCCGCCTAATTCGCCGCGAGCGCGGGGGCGAAGGCGGTCGGGTTGCGCATCTGGACCAGCGTAAAGATCCCGACCGGCGGGCAGGGCTGGATGAACTCCACCGCCGTCGTCTCGGGCACGAACAGGTCGCGCAGCGCGAAGTCCGGATGCCAGCCGAGTCGGCGTGACAGCGGCGCCATGGCGCGCTCGATCCACCAGCGCGGCCCGCCCTCGGCCGCGAAGTGATTCACGAACAGCAGATGCCCGCCCGGGCGCACCACGCGCGACATCTCGGCGAAGAGCCGCTTCGCATCCGGCACCACCGAGGCGGTGAACATCGCCACCGCGATGTCGAAGGAGCCGTCGGCGAAGGCCATCTCCTCGGCGTTCATCTCGACGAGGCCGCGCACATTGGGCAGCTTCTCGTCGGCGACGCGCTCGCGCGCCTTTTCGAGCATATCCCGCGAGAGGTCGATGCCGACCACCTGCAGGTCCCGCCGGTACAGCGGCAGAGCGAGCCCCGTGCCAACTCCAACCTCAAGCACCCGGGGGCCGGCCAAGCGGTTCACCGCGGCCACGGCGCGCCGCCGGCCGAAGCCGGACACACCGCCGAAGACGACGTCGTAAACGCCCGCCCAGCGGCGATAGGCCTCCCGAACGCTGTCGGCATCGAGCGCGGCGCGGGCATGCCCACGCTCCTCGGCCCCTTTGGCCAGTCCGATGTCCGCCATCGATTCCCTCACGCGCGTGCCCCGGATGCCGGGGCCGCAGCACCCCGGCTGGCCCCTCGGCCGCCGAAACCATGCAAGCGATGCGGGGCTTCGCTAGACCAGCGGCGCGGCGCGCGCAAGCACAGCCTGCAGGGCGCCCCCATCGCCCCAGCGCCGGGACGCCGGGTCAAGCCGCGCGCCGCCGGTCCGGCAACGCCACCAACACCCCGCCCAAGGCCACGATCGCCATGCCCAACAGCGTCAGCCCGTCCGGCACATCCCCGAAGACCAGCATCCCCGCCAGCACCGCCCAGATGATCTGGGTGTAGGACATGGGCGCGAGCAGACTCGCCGGCGCCCGGGCGAAGGCCATGACCAGCAGCCCATGCCCGAGTCCCCCCAGCACGCCGAGCAGCACCAGCGCCCCCCAGCCCTCCGGCGTCGGCCAGGTCCAGATGAAGGGCGTGGTCGCCGTCAGCACCACCGAGGCCGAGAGGCTGGTGTGGAAGATCGTCGTGCGCGGATCGTCCAGCCCGGCGAGCCGCCGCGTCAGGATCTGGTAGACGGCGAAGAAGGCCGCCGTGCCGAGCGGCAGCACCATGGCCCAGTGCATCGGCGCGCCCCCGAACAGGAAGGGCGGGCGCAGCAGCACCAGCACGCCGAACATCCCGATCGCGACCCCCGCCCAGCGGCGCCATCCCACGGCCTCCTTCAGCACAACCGCCGCCAGGATGATGGTGAAGAGCGGCGAGGCGAACCCGACCGCCGTGGCATCGGCAAGGGGGATGTGTACCAGCGCGGTGGTGAAGATGAAGTTGCAGCTCGCCAGCATCAGGCTGCGCAGCGTCTGCAGCCCCGGCGCACGCGAACGCCAGGGGAAGTGCCCGGTGACCACGCGCAACGCGATGGCGACGGTGACGAAGCCGAACAGGAAGCGCGCCCACATCACCTGCGTGACGGGGAAACCCGCCGCGAGCAGCTTGATGAGGGTGTCCATGCAGACGAAGGTCGCCAGCGCACAAAGCTGCAGCGCGACGCCCGCGAGACGGGATTGCATGGTCAGCGCGCCAGGCGGAGGGGGTATTGGCCCCGCCGGATCTCCTGAAGCGGGCCGCTGACATTGGAGGGGCTTTGCCCCTCCAAACCACCCCACCAAAGGCCGAAAGGCCTTTGGAAACCGTCACCTGGCGTTGGGCGCGGCGCGCATTCCGGCGCCCGCCCAAGGGCGCTTAGGGCACGAGAGCGGGTTCCGGCATTATCCGAGCCCGTGGCGCACAACGCCAAGTCGAGGTTTGCAAAGGCCTTTCGGCCTTTGCTGGGCTTGGCGGCATTGCCGCCAAGGTGAGGGAGGGGCAAAGCCCCTCTCCGATCGCCTCCCCGCCTCACAGGAAATCCCGCAGCAGCGCCACCAGCGGCCTGTCCGCCGGCGGCATCGCGTAGTCCGCGAGCCGCTGCGGCCTCACCCAGGCCAGGGCCTGTCCTTCCTGCGCCGTCACCTGCCCCTGCCACCGCCGGCACAAGTAGAGCGGCATCAGCAGGTGGAAGGCCTCGTAGCCATGGGAGGCGAAGGCGAAGGGCGCGAGGCAGGTCTCGGTCACGTCGATGCCGAGCTCTTCCTTCAGCTCCCGGATCAGCGCCTGTTCGGGCGTCTCCCCCGCATGGACCTTGCCACCGGGAAATTCCCACAACCCGGCGAGCGGCTTGCCTTCCGGCCGGCGGGCGAGCAGCACGCGGTTATCCGGGTCGATCAGCCCGACCGCCGCGACCAGCAGGATGCGCTTGCCGCTGCCCTCCGCCAGGGCAGGCGCTTCGGCAGCGACCGGCGGGGCGGGGCTGACATCGGCGCGCCCGGCCTCGAACAGCCGCACCGGCATGGCACCGCCGCGGGAGAGGAAATCCTGCGCCCCCGCCCCGGTCTCGCGGAAGCCGATGCGCATCAGCACGGCGGCGGAGCGGGCATTGTCGGTCAGCGCGCTCGCCGTGAGCCGGTCGATATCGAGATTGGCGAGCGCCCAGCGCGCAAGCCGCCCCGCCGCCTCGGGCGCGATCCCCTGGCCCCAGTGGCGCCGCCCGACCCAATAACCGAGCTCGGCCGACCGCGCCTCGCGATCGCGCGTCAGGCCGACGCAACCGACCAGCACGTCGTCTGCCCGTCGCGCGATGGC
>NZ_JAYRCW010000145.1:0-3920 GCF_041909755.1 Sandaracinobacter sp. | reverse complement strand
TCAGCAGGTACGACGCGAGGCCGACCCCTTCCCAGCCGAAGAACATCTGGACCAGATTGTCGGCCGTCACCAGCATCAGCATGGCGAAGGTGAAGAGCGACAGATAGGCGAAGAAGCGGGGCTGATCCGGATCCTCGGCCATATAGCCCCAGCTGTAGAGGTGGACGAGCGCCGACACCGAGGTGATGACGACGAGCATCACGCCCGTCAGGATGTCCACCTTCAGAGTCCAGTTCACGGCCAGATCGCCGCTGGTGAACCATTCGGCCACCACATGATCCTGCGCGGGCGCGCCGCCGATCAGGCCGATGAAGATCACCCAGGCCAGCGCGCAGCTGATGAACAGCGCGCCCGTGGTGACGGCCTTGGCAGCCGTGTTGCCGATCGCCCGGTTGCCGATGCCGGCCACCAGGAAGGCGAGAAGGGGAAGGAAGACGAGAGCCTGGATCATGTCAGCCACGCATCTGGCGGACATCATCGACAGCGATGGTCCCGCGGTTCCGGAAATAGATGACGAGAATGGCAAGGCCGATGGCAGCCTCGCCCGCGGCGACCGTGAGCACGAACATGGCGAAGATCTGCCCCACCATGTCGTTCAGGAACACCGAGAAGGCGACAAAGTTGATGTTCACCGCCAGCAGGATCAATTCCACCGACATCAGGATGACGATGATGTTCTTGCGGTTGATGAAGATGCCGAACACGCCCAGCGTGAACAGGATCGCGCCCACCGTCAGGTAATGGCCGATGCCGATCATGAACGGCCCTCCTTCTCGATGAGCGGCTGCACGCCGGCCCCTGTATCCACGCCCGCGCCGATGGCGGGTTTCGTGATGGTGACGGCGCTGGCCGGCGTGCGCGCATTCTGCGCCGACACGTCCTGCCGCTTCACGCCCGGCCGCCGCCGCAGCGTCAGCACGATCGCGCCCACCATCGCCGTCAGCAGGATCATGCCCGCCATCTGGAAGATGAAGACATAGTCCGTGTAGAGGATCGTACCGATCGCCTGGGTGTTGGGCAGGTTCGCCTCCACCGGCGGTTTCGGCGCCATGCGCGCGCCCGGCACCATGTCGCCAAAGGCCCAGGCGCCCGCCACCAGCACCAGCTCCACCGCCAGGATCAGCGCCAGCAGCATGCCGAACGGCAGATATCGCGCGAAACCGGCTCGCATCTCGGTGAAGTCGATGTCCAGCATCATCACCACGAACAGGAACAGCACGGCAACCGCGCCCACATAGACGATCACCAGGATCATCGCGACGAACTCTGCCCCGATCACCAGGAACAGCCCCGCCGCATTGAAGAAGGCGAGGATGAGCCACAGCACGGAATGCACCGGGTTCTTCGCGAGGATCACCATCAGCCCGGAGGCCACGACGACGGTCGCGAACAGATAGAAGATGGCGGCCTGGATCACGGCTGTGCGCGGCCCCTGTTGGAAAGAGTCATGATGGAAAGCCCCGCAGCCCGTTAGCGATAGGGGGCGTCGGCGGCAAGGTTTGCCGCGATCGCCCGTTCCCAGCGCTCGCCATTCGCGAGCAGCCTGTCCTTGTCGTACATCAGCTCCTCGCGGGTTTCGGTGGCGAACTCGAAATTCGGTCCCTCGACGATGGCGTCCACCGGGCAGGCCTCCTGGCAGAGGCCGCAATAGATGCACTTCGTCATGTCGATGTCATAGCGCGTCGTGCGGCGCGACCCGTCGGCGCGGGGCTCCGCCTCGATGGTGATGGCCTGCGCCGGACAAACGGCTTCGCACAGCTTGCAGGCGATGCAGCGTTCCTCGCCGTTCGGATAGCGGCGCAGCGCATGTTCACCCCGGAAGCGCGGCGAAATCGGCCCCTTTTCATAGGGGTAGTTCACCGTCCGCGTCGGCTTGAACATATAGCTGAAGGTCAGCGCATGGCCGCGGATGAACTCCAGCAGCAGCAGCGACTTGGCAGCCTGAAGGATGCTCATGCAGCCCCTCCTGAAAAATGGCCGGTGAAGACGAGCCAGCCCGACACCAGCACCACCCAGAACAGCGAGAGCGGCAGGAACACCTTCCAGCCCAGCCGCATCAGCTGGTCATAGCGGTACCTCGGCACCGTTGCCTTCACCCAGGCGAACACGAAGAACATGAAGACGATCTTGGCGAACAGCCACACGAGGCCGGGCACCAGATACAGCGGCTCCCAGTTGAAGGGCGGCAGATAGCCCCCCAGAAACAGGATGCTCGTCAGCGCGCACATCAGCAGGATGTTCATATATTCGCCCAGGAAGAACAGGGCGAAGGTCATCGAGGAATATTCGATCTGATAGCCCGCAACGAGTTCGGATTCCGCCTCTGGCAGGTCGAACGGGGGGCGGTTGGTTTCCGCGAGCGCCGAGATCAGGAACACCACCGCCATCGGCAGCAGCAGCGGGTTGAAGATATGGCCGTTGACGATGCCGAAGATGTTGCCGCGCTGGCTTTCCACGATATCGGTCAGGTTGAAGCTGGAGGCGTAGAGCACCACCGTGACGATGACGAAGCCGATGGAGACTTCATAGGAGACCATCTGCGCCGCCGAGCGAAGCCCGCCGAGGAACGGGTATTTGGAGTTCGATGCCCAGCCCGACATGATGATGCCGTAAACGCCCATGGACGACACGGCGAACAGGAACAGCAGGCCCACATTGATGTCGGCCAGCACCCAGCCCGCATCGAACGGGATCACCGCCCAGGCAACCAGCGCCAGAACGAAGGTGATGACAGGCGCGATGAAGAACACGCCCTTGTTCGCGCCCGAGGGCACGATGGTTTCCTTCAGGAACAGCTTCAGCCCGTCCGCAAAGGGTTGCAGGATGCCGATGGGGCCGACCACGTTCGGCCCGCGCCGCAGCATCATCGCCGCCCACACCTTGCGGTCCACCCAGGTGGCGAGCGCCATGCACAACATCACCGGCAACGCGATCAGCAGGATGAAGATCAGGTGGGCGACGAACCAGCCGAAGCCGGTGCCCAACCAGGTCTGGAAGAACTCGACCATTATTCAGCCGCCTCCAGTTGAGGCGCGCGGCCTTCGATGATTTCCGCCACGCAGGCCCGCATCGTGGGGCTGGCGCGCAGGATCGGGTTGGAGCTGTAGTAATCCGTGGCGCGCGGCTTCGACGGCCCCGATGGCTTGCCGGCCTTCGGCTTCGCCGCGTCCCACGTTGCGGGCGTCAGGCCCTCGCGGGCCAGCTCCGGCCACTCCGCCGCGATGCGGGCGCGCAGCTGATCAAGGGTGTCATACCCCAGCGTGATGCCCAGCACGTCAGCCAGCGCCCGGAAGATCGTCCAGTCCTCCCGCGCCTCTCCGGGCGGGAATGTGGCGCGGAAGGCGCGCTGCACCCGGCCTTCCATGTTCATGAAAGTGCCCGGCTTTTCCGCCCAGGCCGCGCCCGGCAGGATGATGTCGGCAACCGCCGCGCCGCGATCGCCGTGGCTGCCCACATAGATTTTCGTGGCGCCGCCGAACGGCGCCAGCGCCACTTCGTCCACGCCCAGCAGCAGCAGCAGCTTCGGCGGGTTGTGCGCCATCGCCTCCAGCCCCTCGCCCGCCCAGCCCGTCGTCAGCGCGCCCACGCGCGCGGCCGCCGTGTGCAGGATGTTGAAGCCGTTCCAGCTGTCCTTCACGAACTGGCCGGACAGTGCATGGGCGGCGGCCAGCACCTCGGCCGAGGCGTTGCGGCTGCCGATCAGCAGCGCAGGCCGCGCCGCCGCCTTCAGCGCATCCGCCAGTTCAGCCGGCAGCTTCGCCAGCAGGCCCATGTCATCGCCCAGCTCCGTCAGCGGATAGGCCGGCGTGCTGCCCGCGCCGATGCGGAACACCTGCGCGCCCTTGCGGCGCACGGCCTTCAGGATGCGGCTGTTCACCAGCGGCGCGTCCAGGCGGGGGTCGCAGCCCACCAGCAGGATC
>NZ_JAYRCW010000144.1:0-3933 GCF_041909755.1 Sandaracinobacter sp. | reverse complement strand
CCGGCGCGACGGTATCCTGCGCCACCACAAGATCACCCACACCGGCCATGTGCGCGACACCCATGTGTTCGCCATCCTCGAATCCGAATGGCCCATCGTCGAGGCGGCATTGAGGCCCTGACGCGCGGCGGGCGGCCCCTGCCGGAGCGGGCCGGGCAGGGCAGGGCCGGTCAGGGCAGGGCGGGCCACACCGGCCGCTCGGCGGGCAGCAGGGCCTTCAGCGCATCGGGCGCCAGCACCTCCACCGCATCGCCCCAGCACATCAGGTGCCAGGCCATTTCCAGCAGCCCGCCCGCGCGGAACCGCACCAGCAGGCTGCCGTCGGCCAGCGTTTCCACGGTCTGTCCGGGGTGGAATTCGAACTGGCGGGCGATGGCCGCTGCCTCCGCGCTGAACTTCCAGCAGATGTCCTGCGGCGGTTCCTCGAACACGCCGAAATTGTGCGCGACCAGTTGCCGCAGATCGAAGCCGGGGTCGCGCTCGAAGCCCTGTTCCAGCAGCTTCGGCCGGGAAATCTGCGGCAGGCTGAAGAAGCGGATGGCGCCGTCGGCCCCGGCCGGGCCGTCGCCGTCGGGCGCCGCCACCAGATAGTGGCGATGCCCATACAGGAAGCCCAGCGGCCGCACCGTGCGCGTTTCCGTCTGTCCCTTCACCCGCCCGGCATAGCTGAACGACAGCTTCCGGCAGGATTTGATCGCGGTGCGCAGCGTGGCGAACAGCGAATTGGGAATTGCGGGGCGCGGCCCGGCACGCAGGGCAAGGCCCTCCGCTTCGGCCAGGGCCGCCAGGTCGGGCTCCACGCGGCGCATCAGGTCTGCCGCCATCGAGGCCTTCAGCCGCGATCCGATTCCGCGCAGCAGATCGGCCTGATCGGGCAGATTCTCGCGCTGGAACAGGGCGGCGGCCGTTTCCAGCGCCGCCAGTTCGTCGGCCGTGGTGGGGGAAAGGGCGCGCGCGCCCGCGCCGTCCAGCCGCCACCGCTTCGACCGGTCGTTCGACGGCACCTCGTCGGCATTGGGGAAGGCCGCCAGCACCGCGTCGCGCATGCGGATGGCGGTGCGGCGCGAAACCCCGAATCGCTGTTCGATGTCCGTCAGCGTCAGGCCGCCGCGCGCCGCCTGCATTTCCAGCGCCAGCTGGATCAACCGATCTGCCCGAGCGTATCGCACCGCTGAAATCCCCCAGACGCCACACCGACGGCGAAACCTAGGGGTGTCCCCCCGCTGGCCGCAAGGGCGGGCACGAATGTTCCCCTTTTGTCCATGACAAACGGGGACACACCGGCCATTTCCGCTTGTTCGCCAGCAGGTTCCGCCATGTCCCGAACTGGCATGCCGACAGGGCACAAGGGCTGTGGGCGGTCCGCCAGACACGCCCGGCATTCAGGGGCGGACGGCTTTCGTCCGGCGGGTGCGTGTTTGCCCGCCGGGCGGAACGCCGGCGGGCTGGTCGGCCCTGTTGCAGCCGACCGGCCCGCTGGCACCCGCGCCCGCTCTGTGCCACGCTTGGCGCCATGCGCTGGTTCCTCCTTCCTGCCGCCCTGCTGCTGGCCGCTGCCGGCCCGCCGCCGCTGGCGGGCGACTATGCGCTGGTGGGCGTGCACGAGGCCGCCGGCGGGCTGCAACTGCTGCCGGACGGCCGCTTCCGCTATGCCTTCACCTATGGCGCGCTGGATGAAACGGCAGAGGGACGCTGGCGGCAAGAAGGCGACCGCATCTTCCTCACCACCGAACCAAAGCCCCGGCCCGCCACCTGGGGCCTGGTCGGCACCGAAGCGGGCGACCCGAAGGTCTTCGCGCTGATCCTGGAAAATCCGCGCGGGCAGCCGATCCCCAACATCCAGGTCCGCATCCGCATGGACGACGGCAGCGAGGAGCGCGGCCAGACCCTCGGCGAATGGCTGGAGGCGGACCTGGACACGCGCACCCCGGTTTCCGTCCGGTTCGAGGTGCCGGTGTTCGAGCTGGTTTCGCCCGAATTCCCGCTCGATCTTAAAGCGGCCCGGCGCTACCGCTATCGCTTCGATCCGGCCGACACCGGCGTGCGGGATTTCCACGACTGGCCGCTGGAGATCCGCGGCGACCTCCTCGCCCCGCCAGACGCGCCGCAGGGGCAGGGCTTCCGCAAGGCAGACCGCCGCTAGGGCCATGGCGGCAGCCGACGACCTTCCGCACCAGCTGTCCGGCTGGTTCGCGCAGCGCGGCTGGCGGCCGCGCCGCCACCAGCTGGACATGCTGGCCGCCGCCCGCGCCGGGCGGCATGCGCTGCTGGTGGCGGCGACGGGCGCGGGCAAGACGCTGTCCGGATTCCTCCCCGTTCTGGCCGCCGCCTGCGAACAGGGGCCGCGCCCGGGGCTGAAGGCGCTCTATGTCTCTCCGCTGAAGGCGCTGGCGGCGGATGTGGAGCGCAACCTGCTGCTGCCCATCCGCGAGGCGAAGCTGCCGCTGAAGGTGGAAACGCGCACGGGCGACACCGGATCAGAGGCGAAGAAGCGCCAGCGCGAGAACCCGCCCGACATCCTGCTGACGACGCCCGAAAGCCTCAGCCTGCTGCTGACATGGCCAGAGGCGGACGCGCTGCTGGCGACGGTGGAAACACTGATCGTCGACGAGATCCACGCCTTCGCCAACACCAAGCGCGGCGACCTGCTGGCGCTGGCGGCGGCGCGGATGCGGCGGCTGAACCCCGCGCTGAGGCTGGTCGGCCTGTCGGCAACCGTGGCCGACCCCGCCGCCATGGCCGACTGGCTGGCCCCCGAAGGCGACGCGCTGATCGTGGACGGAGAGGCGGCGGTGCCGCCCGACATCCGCATCCTGGTGCCCGATGGGCGCATCCCCTGGTCGGGCCACAATGGCCGCCACGCCGCGCGGGAGGTCGTGAAGCTGATCGAAGGGGCGCGGCAGGCGATCATCTTCGTCAACACCCGCTCGCTGGCCGAGCTGATCTTCAACGACCTCTGGGCCGTGAACGACCGGCAGCTGCCCATCGGCATCCACCATGGCTCGCTGGAAATGGAGGCGCGGCTGAAGACCGAGGCCGCGCTCGCCTCTGGCCGGCTGCGCGCGGTGGTCGCCACCTCCAGCCTCGATCTGGGGATCGACTGGGGCGATGTCGATCTGGTGATCCAGATGGGCGCGCCCAAGGGGGCGGCGCGGCTGCTGCAACGGGTGGGCCGGGCCAACCACCGCATGGACGAAGCCAGCCGCGCCGTCATCGTGCCCGGCAACCGCTTCGAATATCTGGAGGCGCTGGCCGCGCTGGACGCGGTGAACGCGGGCGAACTGGATGCCGAGCCGATGCGCCCCGGCGGGCTGGACGTGCTGGCCCAGCATGTGATGGGCGTGGCGCTCGCGGGGCCGTTCCGGGCGGACGCCCTGTTCGAGGAAATCCGCACCGCCGCCCCCTATCGCCATCTGCCGCGCGCCGATTTCGACCGCATCCTGTCGTTCGTCGCCACCGGTGGCTATTCGCTCAGGGTCTATGACCGCTTCGCCCGGCTGGTGGAGGAGGCGCCCGGCCTGTGGCGGCTGCGCCATCCCCGGCTGGCGCTGCAACACCGGCTGAACGCGGGCGTGATCGTCGAATCCCCCACGATGACGGTCCGGCTGGGGCGTGGCCGCGCGCTGGGCCAGATCGAGGAATGGTTCGCCAGCCAGCTGCGCCTGGGCGACAGCTTCCTGTTCGCGGGGCAGGTGCTGGAGGTGACGGGCGCGTCCGAGTCGGACCTTTTCACCCGCATCGGGCGAGGCTCCGCCACGATCCCCACCTACGCCGGCGGGCGGATGCCGCTGTCCACGAACCTGGCGCGCCGGGTGCGCGCCATGCTGGCGGACCCGGCGGAATGGCACCGCATGCCCGCCGACGTGCAGGACTGGCTGGCGCTGCAGCAGGAGCGCTCCATCCTGCCCCCGGCAGATCGGCTGCTGGCCGAAA
>NZ_JAYRCW010000143.1:0-3994 GCF_041909755.1 Sandaracinobacter sp. | reverse complement strand
GAGGGCCTGAGGCAGCCACCCGTCCAGCGCCCGCTTCGCCCGCGCCGCGATCTTCGCCTTGCGCTCCCGCCCCCGCTCGGCGCCCTCGATGGGCGGGAACAGGCCGAAATTGATGTTCATCGGCTGGAAGCTCTCCGCCACCGCCTCCCCGGTGATATGCGCCAGCAGCGAGCCGAGCGCCGTTTCGCGCGGCGGGCGGACAGGCTCTTCGCCGGTGGCGCGGGCCGCCAGGAACAGCCCCGCCATCAGCCCGACGGCCGCGGATTCCACATAGCCTTCGCAGCCGGTGATCTGTCCGGCAAAGCTGATTTCCGTCGCCGCCTTCAGCCGCAGCGTCTCATCCAGCAAAAGGGGAGAGCGGATGAAGCTGTTGCGGTGCAGCCCGCCCAGCCGGGCGAACTCCGCCCGTTCAAGCCCGGGGATGGTGCGGAACAGGCGGGTCTGCTCGCCATGCTTCAGCTTGGTCTGGAACCCCACCATGTTCATCAGCGTGCCTGAGGCATTGTCCTGCCGCAGCTGCACAACCGCCCAGGCGCCGCGCCCGGTGCGCGGATCGCGCAGCCCCACCGGCTTCATCGGCCCGAAGCGCAGCGTGTTCGGCCCGCGCTCCGCCATCACCTCGATCGGCATGCAGCCTTCGAAATAGGGGGTATCGCGCTCCCAGTCCTTGAAGTCCGCCTTTTCGGCAGCGTTCAGTGCGGCCACGAATTCCAGATACTGCGCCTTCGAAAGCGGGCAGTTGATGTAATCGCCCTCGCCCGGCGGCAGAATTTCGCCGTCCGGCCCCTTGTCGTAGCGGGATTGCCGCCAGGCGACGTCCATGTCGATGCTGTCGGTGTGAACGATGGGCGCGATGGCGTCGAAGAAGGCCAGATGGTCCTCGCCCGTCAGCCCCTGGATGAAGGCGGCCAGCCCCGGCGCCGTCAGCGGCCCGGTCGCGATCAGCACCTGCCTCCAGGCGGGATCCGGCGTGCCCACCTCTTCGCGGACGATCGTCACCAGCGGGTGACCCTCCAGCGCGGCTGTCACGGCGGCGGCGAAAATCTCCCTGTCCACCGCCAGCGCGGATCCGGCGGGCACCTTCGCGCCATCGGCCGCGCGCATCACCAGGCTGCCCAGCGCGCGCATCTCGGCGTGCAGCAGGCCCACGGCGTTATAGTCGGGATCGTCCGACCGGAAGCTGTTGGAACAGACCAGTTCGGCCAGCTGGTCCGTCTGGTGCGCAGGCGTCGCCCCGCCGCCGCCGCGCATCTCGTGCAGCACGACGGGCACACCCCGGCTGGCGAGCTGCCAGGCGGCCTCCGAACCGGCCAGCCCGCCCCCGATCACATGCACGGCATTCTTCATGCCTGCCCTTTGCCGTGCCGCCCCACCCCCTGCAAGGCGGCAAGACTGCAACAGATGTGACATTAATTCTCGGTTCGGCGCAGGAATCCGGCTGTCTGCCCCTTGTAACCGCGCCGGATTCAGCAGATATCGGCGACGCCCGGCCAGTCCGGGCTGAAAGCGACCCGACTGGCCGGCGAGCATTGCTCGCCGGCCCTTTTATTGGCCGAATTGCAGGCTATGGGTTGGATCGTGGATCTATACCTTCCCATCGCCGAAATGTCCGTCAACGCCCTTGTCATCATCGGGCTGGGCGCGCTTGTCGGGTTCCTATCCGGCATGTTCGGTGTGGGCGGCGGGTTCCTGACCACGCCGCTGCTCATCTTCTATGGCATTCCCCCCGCGATCGCGGTCGCTTCGTCGGCCACGCAGGTCACCGGCTCCAGCGTATCGGGGGCCTACAGCTATTTCCGGCGCGGACAGGTGGATGTGAAGATGGGCGCGGTGCTGGTCGCGGGCGGGCTGATGGGGTCCGTGCTGGGCTCCTTCCTGTTCCGCTGGCTGAAATCGCTGGGGCAGATCGATGTCACCATCGGCCTCATCTATGTGCTGTTCCTGGGCACCGTGGGCGGCCTGATGCTGAAGGAGGCGCTCGCCACGCTGAAGGCGCAGCGTGCCGGACAGGCCCCGCCCCGGCGCGGGCGGCGGCACCATCCGCTGGTCGCGGCGCTGCCGATGAAGATGCGCTTCCCGCGGTCCGGCATCTACATCTCGCCGCTGGCTCCCTTCCTGGTGGGGGCGGGCGTGGGCATCCTCACGGTGATCATGGGGGTCGGCGGCGGCTTCATCATGGTGCCGGCCATGCTCTATCTGCTGGGCATGGCGGCAGGCGTGGTGGTGGGCACCAGCCTGTTCCAGATCCTGTTCGTCACCGCGGCCGCCACGCTGCTGCACGCCACGCAATCGCAGACGGTGGATATCCTGCTGGCGGCGCTGCTGCTGATCGGCGGCGTCGCAGGCGCACAGCTGGGCGCGCGCGCGGCCATGCGCCTGCCGCCCGAAAAGCTGCGGCTGTTCCTGGCGCTGCTCGTCCTTGCCGTCGCCGTCCGCCTCGCCATCGGCCTCACCTGGACACCGAAAGAGCTCTTCTCCATCCAGACGGCGCTGGCATGAGGTGGCTGGCCGCCCTTCTGCTGCTGCTCGCGGGCGCCGCCCAGGCGCAGCAGCCCCGGCTGGTGACAGACCTGTCGCAAAGCCGCATCGACATCTCCTACCGCTTCGCCGGCGCCGAGCTGCTGATCTTCGGCGCGATCCAGTATCCGGGCGGCGTGGTGCCCAGCGAGCCGCCCGGCATCGCGGTCATCCTGCGCGGCCCGGTGGAGCCGATCACCGTGCGGAAGAAGGCGCGGATCGCAGGCATCTGGGTCAATACCGAGGCGCTGCGCTTCGAATCCGCCCCCGGCTATTATGCGGTCGCCACCACCAAGCCCGTGCGCGACCTGCTGGATGAACGCAACGCCGCCATCTACGAGATCGGCCTGAGGCACCTGCAACTGTCCCCCGCGACGGCGGCCGACGCCGAAACGACAGGCCGCTTCCAGGAAGGGCTGGTGAAGCTGCGCGTCAGCGAAGGGCTGTTCGTGGAGCAGCCCTATGGCGTGCAGGTCACCGACCGCATCCTCTATCGCGCCCGGCTGCCGATCCCCTCCGCCGTGCCGGTCGGCAACTACCAGGCCGAAATCTATCTCATCAGCGACGGCCGGGTCCGCGCCCGGTCGACGGCGCCCGTCATCATCGACAAGACCGGGTTCGAACGCAGCCTCTATGTGTTCGCGCAGGACCATGGCTTCCTCTACGGCCTGTTTGCCGTCGCGCTCGCCGTGGCCATGGGGGTCGCCGCAGGCCAGATCGGCCGCCGCGCCTGAGCGTCGCGGTTGCGCCCACTCCCGCGCCACCCTAGGTCTTGGCGATGGATTCGCCAGCCCCGCTCGCCCCGCCCCGCAAGCGCCTTGCCGATTATCGCGCGCCGGACTGGCTGGTGCCCGATATGGCGCTCCGGTTCGAGCTGGATCCTGATCGCACCCTCGTCCACGCCCGCCTGGAGGTGCGCCGGAACGGCGATCACCCATCCGTCCTCCAGCTGGACGGAGAGGATCTGGAACTTCTCTCGCTGAAGGTGGACGGCGTCGACCGCCCCGCCAACGCGACGCCGGACGGCCTGCTGCTGGACATCGCGGGCGACGAGGCCGTCATCGAAACGACGGTCGCTATCCATCCGGCGGGCAACAGCCGGCTGATGGGCCTCTACAGCTCGGGCGGCAACCTCTGCACCCAGTGCGAGGCGGAAGGATTTCGCCGCATCACCTTCTTCCCCGACAGGCCGGACGTCCTCACCCGCTATCATGTCCGTCTGGAGGCGGATGCCGCGCGCTATCCGGTGCTGCTGGCCAACGGCAACCCCGGCGCGAGCGGCTCGCTGCCCGGCGGTCGCCACTTCGCCGAGTGGGACGATCCCTTCCCCAAGCCCAGCTACCTGTTCGCACTGGTCGCGGGCGACCTGTCACCGCTCAGGGACAGCTTCACCACCTGCTCCGGCCGGACGGTGGATCTCGCGATCTGGGTGGCAGAGGCGGACGTGCCGCGCTGCCGCCACGCGATGGACAGCCTG
>NZ_JAYRCW010000142.1:0-3997 GCF_041909755.1 Sandaracinobacter sp. | reverse complement strand
CGCCGCTTCGTGCTGGACGGCGAAGAGGGCGGCGACCACCACTAGGCGTTTGGCGTCCATGCCCCAATTTCGGGGGCATGGACGAACTTCTCTATTCCGAACTGGATCCGCACGAGGCCGAGCGGCTGACGAAACAGGCGCTGGACGGGCTGGAGGATGGCGAGCTGTTTCTGCAGGTCGCCGCGTCGGAGAGCTTTGCCTTTGATGACGGGCGGCTGAAATCCGCGAGCTTTGACCAGAGCCGGGGCTTTGGCCTGCGCGGCGTGGCGGGCGAGGTGAGCGCCTATGCCCATGCCAACGAGATTTCGGCGGCCGCCATCCGGCGCGCGGCGGAAACGGTGGCGGTGGTGAAGGCCGGGCATGGCGGCGTGGCGGCGGCGGACGCCCCGCGCGGCACGAACCGGCGGCTCTATACCGATGCCGATCCGCTGTCGGCGGTGCCGTTTGCGGAAAAGGTGAAGCTGCTGGAGCGGATCGACGCGGTGGCGCGGGCGAAGGACCCGCGCGTGGCGCAGGTGACGGCGAGCCTGGCGGCCAGCTGGAGCCATGTGGAGATCATCCGCGCCGATGGCGTGCGGGTGAAGGATGTGCGGCCGCTGGTGCGGCTGAACGTTGGGATCGTCGCCGAGAAGGACGGGCGGCGGGAATCGGGCAGCTGGGGCTTTGGCGGGCGGCAGCTGTATGACCGGCTGTTCGAGGAGGGCGAGTGGGAGCGCGCCATCGACCTGGCGCTTGCGCAGGCGCTGACCAACCTGGAAAGCGTGCCGGCGCCGGCCGGGGTGATGCCGGTGGTGCTGGGGCCGGGCTGGCCGGGCATCCTGCTGCACGAGGCGGTGGGCCATGGGCTGGAAGGCGATTTCAACCGCAAGGGCAGCTCCGCCTTTTCGGGCCGCGTGGGCGAACGGGTGGCGAGCCCCGGCGTGACGGTGATCGACGACGGCACGCTGGCCGACCGGCGCGGATCGCTGAGCGTGGACGACGAAGGCACGCCGACGGAGCGGACGGTGCTGATCGAGGACGGCTATCTGCGCGGCTATATGCAGGACAGGATGAACGCCCGGCTGATGGGCGTGGCGGCGACCGGCAACGGGCGGCGGGAAAGCTTTCGCCACCCCCCGATGCCGCGCATGACCAACACCTTCATGGCCGCGGGAACGGAAGATCCGGGCGAGATCCTGCGCGGCGTGAAGAAGGGCCTTTATGCCCGGAGCTTCGGCGGCGGGCAGGTGGACATCGTGTCGGGCAAGTTCGTGTTCAGCTGCACCGAGGCCTATCTGGTGGAAGACGGGAAGATCGGCGCACCGGTGAAGGGCGCGACGCTGATCGGCAACGGGCCCGAGGTGATGCAGAAGATCGTCGCCATCGGCAACGACATGGCGCTGGACGAAGGCATCGGCACCTGCGGCAAGGGCGGGCAATCGGTGCCGGCGGGCGTGGGGCAGCCGACCCTGCTGGTGGAAGGGCTGACTGTCGGCGGAACTGCCTGATTTTCAGGCAGGCCAAAATGGCCGATGCGGCGACTGCCGTGAAAATGGGCAATCGATAGCCGATTTTGCTGCAATGCGGCAGTGTGGGAACTTGGCATGGTTCCTGCATGAAGCTGCGATTGCAGGTGCATGCGTGCCTGCCCAGCAGAAAAGGGGTTCGGCAGCCGTGAAATTCATCGTCGCCGTGATCAAGCCGTTCAAGCTCGACGACGTCCGGGAGGCGCTGACCGCGCTGGGCGTGACGGGCCTGACCGTGACCGAAGTGAAGGGGTTCGGCCGCCAGAAGGGCCAGACCGAGATCTATCGTGGGGCTGAATACACCACGAACATGGTGCCGAAGGTGAAGATCGAGACGGCGGTGCCCGCCGATCTCGCGCCGCGCGCCGTGGAAGCCATCCAGCAGGCGGCCCATACCGGGGCCATCGGCGACGGCAAGATCTTCATCTTCGACATTGCCGGGGCGGTTCGCATCCGCACCGGTGAAACCAACGAGACGGCGCTCTGATGCGTCCGCGCTCTGAATTCGAGGCGGGCGGGAAGCCCGGCCTGTTCAAGGAGGGGTCCCACATGGAATTGCGACACCTGCCCTGGGGCAAGATTGCCCTGGGACTGGGGATGGCCGGCCTTGTCGCCGCGCATCCCGCGCTGGCGCAGGAGGCCGTGACGGCCGCTGCGACTGCCGCCGACGCGGCTGCAACGGTTGCCGCCGAAGCCGCCGCCCCCGTCGCCGCTGCGGCGGCCCCCGTGGCCGAAGCCGCCCCGGCCGTACCGGTTCCCGACAAGGGCGACACGGCCTGGATGATGGTTTCGACTGTCCTCGTCATGCTGATGATCGTGCCGGGCCTCGCGCTATTCTATGGCGGCCTTGTCCGCACCAAGAACATGGCCTCCGTCCTCACCCAGATCCTGGGCGTCGCGAGCCTGGCGATGGTGATGTGGGTGATCTTTGGGTACGGGCTGTCCTTCGGCGGAGACGCCAACCAGTTCGTTTCGACCGGCAAGTTCTTCCTTGCGGGCGTCAATGCCGACTCGACCGTCGCCACCTTCAGCGACGGGGTCGTCATCCCTGAATTCGTCTTCATCGCCTTCCAGATGACCTTCTCCGCGATCACCGTTGCGCTGGTCGTGGGCGGGCTTGTGGAGCGGATGAAGTTTTCGGCCCTGATGGTGTTCGCCATCGTCTGGCTGACGATCGTCTATTATCCGATCGCGCACATGGTGTGGTACCTGGGCGGTGACGATGCGGCGACCGGCCTGATCTTCGGCTGGGGCGCGCTGGACTTCGCGGGTGGCACCGTGGTGCACATCAACGCGGGCATTTCCGCGCTGGTCGGCGCGCTGATCCTGGGCAAGCGCATCGGTTACCAGAAGGAACTGATTGCGCCGCACAGCCTGACGATGACGCTGATCGGCACCGGCCTGCTGTGGGTGGGCTGGTTCGGCTTCAACGCCGGGTCTGCGCTGGAAGCCAATGGCTCGGCCGGGCTGGCGCTGATCAACACCTTCACCGCGACGGCGGCCGGGGTGCTGTTCTGGATGCTCACGGAAAAGCTGCTGGGCCACTCCGGCTCTTTGCTGGGCGCCTGTTCCGGCGCGATTGCGGGCCTGGTGGCGATCACGCCGGCGGCCGGCAATTCCGGCCCGTTCGGCGGCATCCTGCTGGGCGCGATCGGTGCGACGGCGGCCTGCATCTTCGTGATGAAGGTGAAGCCGAAGCTGGGCTTCGACGACTCGCTGGACGTGTTCGGCATCCATGGCGTCGCGGGCATCATCGGCTCGATCGGAACGGCCTTCACCATGCTGACCGTGCTGGGCGGCCCGGCGGGCGACGATTATGCCCTGTGGCCGCAGGTGTGGATCCAGGTGAAGTCGGTGGCGGTTGCCATCGTCTGGTCCGCCGTGGGCGCCGCCATCGCCTTCTACATCGCCAAGGCCCTGACCGGCCTGCGGGTGAGCGAAGAGGTGGAGCGCGAAGGCCTCGACCTCGGCGAGCATGGCGAGCGCGCCTACAATTACTGAGTTCGGCGGCGCCGGGTGACCCCGGCGCCCGCCCATGATTTCCTCCCCAAGGAACCAACCTCCCCCCGGTGGCAACACCGGGGGGATTTTTTTGGCGCAAGGCTGCGGGCGGCAGCGCGGCGCGCTGGTTGCGGACCCTGTGAAGGCCCGGCCAGAGGTGCGGAGAGATTCAGCCCGATGGGCTGGATGAGGCCGTGACCTGACCGGTCGCGCCGACGCCGGGCGTGGCGTCAGCGCTGATCGATCCGGCTGTCAGCGAGGCCTTGGCAGATTCGGACCGAAGGGCCTGGGTGGGCCCGCCGGGCGATCGCGGCGGGGCATCTGGGCCTGATAGGCCACCAGGCAATGTTCGCCGCAATAGGGGAAGCCCGGATTCACCGGCTTTCCGCAGAAATGGAAATCCGCTTCGTCCGGATGGCCGATCGGCCATTTGCAGATGCGGTCGTTGAGATCGAGCAGGGTGACCTTGCCGCCCTTGCCGCGCGGCGCCG
>NZ_JAYRCW010000141.1:0-4101 GCF_041909755.1 Sandaracinobacter sp. | reverse complement strand
GTTGGTGAAGCCGGGGCCGGCGGTGACGATGGCGACGCCCAGCTTGCCGGTCGTCCGCGCATAGGCGTCCGCCGCATGGCCCGCCGCGGATTCATGGCGGCAGTCGATCAGGCGGATGTCCTGCTCGATACAGCCCTTGAACAGTGCCTCCAGATGGCCGCCGTGGAGGGCGAAAGCCGTTTCGACTCCGGCCGCCTTCAGAGTACGGGCCAGAAGCTCTCCGCCTGTGAGGCTGGTGCTTTTCGTGGCTGTGTTGCCGGCCATTTCCATCTCCTCCTCCCGGATCGGCGCTTGTGCGCCTGCATGTCCGTATTTATAGTGCGCTATAACAACGAACGATCTTCTGGGGAAGGGCCGGCAAATGGCGAAGGCGTTGCGGTTCGAAGGCAAGGTGGCCGTGATCACGGGTGGCGCATCGGGGATCGGGGCGGCGACTGCGGCGCTGCTGCATGCGGAAGGCGCCGCCGTGGTGATTGCGGACCTGCCCGGCGAAGCAGGCGGTGCGCTGGTGGCAAAGCTTGGCGAACGGGCGATGTTCGTGCCGACGGACGTTTCAAGTTGGGAGGCCGTCGATGCGCTGATGACAGCGGCGGTGACCCGCTTCGGGCGGCTGGACATCCTTTTCAACAATGCCGGAATCGGCAGTTTCGGGGCGACGCCGGACCTGTCCGTGGAGGATTGGCGGCGGGTGATCGCAATCGACCTCGACGCCGTCTTCTATGGCTGCAAGGCGGCGATCCCGGCGATGCGCGCCAATGGCGGCGGGGTTATCGTGAACACCGCTTCTGCATCCGGCATGGCGGCCGATTATCATTTCACGGCCTATAACGCGGCCAAGGCGGGCGTGATCAACTATACGCGGGCTGTCGCCATCGATCATGCGCGGGAAGGTATCCGCTGCAACGCCGTCTGCCCCGGCCCGGTCGAAACGCCGATCCTGTCCGGCATTTCGGCCATCCCGGAAATCCGGGCGGCCTGGAACGAGGTGGTGCCGATGGGCCGGTTCGCACGGCCTGAGGAGATCGCTGAGGTCGTCGCCTTTCTTGCGTCTGACGCAGCCTCTTACCTGACGGGGGCTGCGATCCCGGTAGATGGCGGGCTGACGGCGCACACGGGGCAGCCTAACCTTGCCAAACTGCTGCCGGCCGTTTGAACAGACCCTGGGGAGGGACATGATGAAGGCAATCGTGCGCCGGGATCGCCGGCTGGTGACCGACGACATCGCGGAGCCTGCGCCCGGCCCCGGGCAGGTTCTGGTGAAAACTCTGGTGTGTGGGATCTGCGGATCGGATCTGCATGCGCTGCACCATCTGGAACATATGGTGGAGACCAACCTGCGCGCGGGCGCAGCCGACACGCTGGATGCATCTGCCGATATCGTGTTCGGGCATGAGTTTTCCGCCGAGATCCTGGACCATGGGCCGGAGACGGCGCGAACGCTGAAACCGGGCACGCGGGTTGTTTCCGTGCCGATGGCGCTGGGGCCGGGCGGCGTGGAACTGGTGGGCTATTCCAACCGTTATCCGGGCGGCTTCGCGGAACGGATGCTGTTGCAGGAAGCGATGCTGTTGCCGGTTCCCAACGGGTTGTCCGCTGAAGCCGCCGCCATGGTGGAGCCGATGGCGGTGGGGGAACATGCCGTCGGCAAGGCGAACCCCGGCAAGAACAGCGTGTGCCTGGTGGTGGGGTGCGGCCCGGTGGGGCTGGCCGTGATCGCGGCGCTGAAGGCGCGCGGACTGGGCCCGGTGATTGCCAGCGACTTTTCCGAGGCGCGCCGGCACATGGCGGAGGTGATGGGCGCCGATATCGTCGTGGATCCGTCGGCCAGCTCTCCGCATGCGCATTGGGAGGCGTTCGACGTGCCTGCCACGCTGGCGAGTTTTGGCGCTGCCCGGCTGATGGGGCGATCGATGCGGGACGCCATCGTGTTCGAATGCGTGGGCGTTCCGGGGCTGATCCAGTCCCTGGTGGAAGCCGTGCCGCCGACAGCCCGAATCGTGGTGGTGGGCGTGTGCATGGAAGACGACCGGATCACGCCGGTGCTGGCGATCAACAAGCAGCTGAGCCTGGATTTCGTGTTCGCCTACAGCCCCGAAGAGTTCGCAGCGACGCTGCAGCGGGTGGCGGACGGCACGATCGATGTCGCGCCGCTGATATCGGGCGTGGTGGGCCGTTCGGGCGTGCCGGCCGCCTTCGAGGCGCTGGGCAAGGCGGGCGGGCCGGTGAAGCTGATGGTGAACCCGGCGCTGGACTGAAGGCCAGAGTTTCCCCCGAAGCCGATGAGGTCGCAGGCGCAAACGTGCGCACGGCGCCTGGGGGATGACGAAAAGTGGCGCCCCGCACCGGATAAACATAACGAATATGTGTCGCCGTTTGTACTACTCTATGCGGGGCGCATACGCGTCGAAGCTGAACCACCACCAAAAGAAGGCCGGCGGCGGATAGATGCGCCAGCCGAAAGCCATGAACCAGGGTGGACCCAGCTCGGGCTGATAGGCCAAGGCCGCGGCCGTCCACTGTGTCGCGCCCCATACACCGGCGAGTACGATCAGGAACACGATGATGATCTGGCCCCACAGGATTTTAGTCGCGGACATGAAGGTCTCCTGATTCAGATGCCGAGGCCGCGCTTGCGGCCCAGCGTCCAGTCGATGCCGCCGCCGGCGCGGACCACGCCCGACACCTGACGGCCGAGTTGCTGTTCGAGGGTGCTGGCCCAGGGGACGAGGCGGAAGCCGAGGCCGTCGTCGATCATGGCGAAGCGGCCGGACGCGAGCGTGAGGCGCTGGCGCACAATACCTGCGATCTTCTCGCCGGTGGCAGCCGGGCGATAGGCAAGCCCGGTCTCGCCTGCGATCTTCGCGCCAACAGAGTCCAGCTCGCGCTTTCGCAGCGTGTCGAGCATCCCGCGCTCGAACACCGTCCGCTCGCCGAAGCGGCGCGCCAGCCCTTCCTTGACGAGATAATCGGTGCGCGCGTCCATTGCGCGCCGCACCTCGGCGGCGAAGCCGCCATCCGCGATGCTCGCGCCACGCTCGATCAGGCGGTGGTCCAGCCAGGTCGCGCCGGGCGCATTTACCTGTGCGGCGATGTCGAGGTCCGATCGCGTGGCGAGCACCAGCGTCGGCTTCTCCTCGCCGGCCCGCCCGATCGCGCGCAGCTCGACGATGCCGCCCAGCTTGGGGCTGTGCTCCAGCGCCTCGATGCCCGGCAGGCGGACATGATGGGTGCGCCCGTCAGTGCCGTCGATCACGGCATAGGCGGTGCCGGTCAGTTCGTCATGCAACCCCTTGTCGATCAGCCTGCCGGCGATCGGCTTCTCCGGCGCGCTGGTGACGACGGCGTAGCTGTCGAGCGGCCGGTCCTGCCCGCGATCCCTGAGCGCCGCGCCGATCGTGCGGATGATGTCGCCGCGCGCGCCCAGCTCGCGCAGCTTCGCCGCCGCGCCTTCCGCCACCGCCCATTGGCCGGAATTCCCTTCGGCCGCGAGCCCCATCATCTCCAGATGCTGCAACCGGCCGATCATCAACCGGCGGAGCCGTGGATCGTCGGGGCCGGGCCGCTCGGGGCGCAGGTCGATCACGCCCAGCTCGTCGGCGGAACGCTGGATCTCGGTGTCGAGCCGGGTCCAGCGTTCCGCCGTCACCTCACGGTCGAGTGCGCGCTGGACTTCATGCTCGGGTTTCGGCCCCAGCTCGGCCAACGCTAGGTCTTGCGCTCGCGAGCGGAGATTGTGGCTGATGTAGTCGCGGGAGATGACGAGATCGGCACCCTGATCGGTAACGCCGCGCACGAGCAGATGGACATGCGGGTTGTCGGTGTTCCAGTGATCGACTGCGACCCAATCGAGCCGCGTCCCCAGGTCCGCCTCCATCTGCCGCACCAGGTCGCGGGTGTATTCGCGCAGGTCGGTCAGCTCGGCGGCATCCTCCGGCGATACGATGACCCGGAAATGGTGCCGGTCATCCTTGCACCGCTCAGTGAAACCGCGATCGTCGGCGTTGTCGCCGGCCGCGTCGAACATCTGCGTCGGCGAGCCGTCACGGGTGACGCCATCGCGCTTCAAGAAAGCGAAGTGCGCGGATAGCGGCGCCGAGAGCC
>NZ_JAYRCW010000140.1:0-4156 GCF_041909755.1 Sandaracinobacter sp. | reverse complement strand
TCGATGGGCGGCCGGGCGGGGGCGCGGGGCGGTGGGAGGCATGTGCGCGCTGCGCAACAGGAATCATCATGCCCCTGATTGCGGTGGATGGGCCGGCTGCATCGGGCAAGGGCACCATCGCCCGGGCGCTGGGGCGGCACTTCGGCGTGCCGCATCTGGATACGGGCGCGCTTTATCGCGCGGTGGCGTTGTCGGCGATCCGCGCCGGGCTGGATCTGGGCGACGGGCGGGCCGTGGGCGCGAAGGCGGCAGCACTTGATCTTTCGCTGCTGGAGGACCCCGAATTGCGCGGGGCGCAGACGGGAGAGGCCGCATCGCGCGTGTCGGCCCTGCCCGAGGTGCGGGCTGCGCTGCTGGCGTTCCAGAAGGCCTTTGCCGCCCAGCCCGCGGGTGCCGTGCTGGACGGGCGCGACATCGGCACCGTGATCGCGCCCGAGGCCGACGCCAAACTGTTCGTGACCGCCGCGCCGGAAATCCGGGCGCACCGGCGCTTCCTGGAGCTGACGGCGGCCGGGCGGGACGTGGCCGAGGCACAGGTGCTGGCCGACATCCGGGCACGCGATGCGCGCGACATGGGCCGCAGCGACGCGCCGCTTCGGCAGGCGGACGACGCCGACTTGCTAGATACGAGCGAATTGGATATAGCCGCGGCCGTCCGGAAGGCCGTGGAGCTTGTCTCCAGGCAGCTGGACCGGGTTTCCTGACAGGTCGGCGGCGAAGGGCATAGGCGCTCTCGCGCGCCGCTTTCTGTTTTCGGAAATTCGTGGATCCGCTCTAACCCGCGCCCGCCGCCAACAGGACCTGCGGCAGGCCGGTATTTGAACGTTAGGACATACATGGCTTCGACCGCAATGCCCACCCGCGACGACTTCGCCGCGCTCCTCGACAAATCGCTGGGCGAATCCCAGAGCTTCGAGGGGAAGGTGGTGAAGGGGCGGGTCACCGCCATCGAGAATGATCTGGTGGTGATCGACGTGGGCCTAAAGTCTGAAGGCCGTATTTCGATCCGTGAATTCACCCCCCCGGGCCAGGCCCCGCAGGTGTCTGTCGGCGAAGAGGTGGACGTGTATGTCGACCGCGTCGAGAACGCCTTTGGTGAAGCGATGCTGTCGCGCGACCGCGCACGCCGCGAAGCCGCCTGGGACAAGCTGGAAGGCCAGTTCAACGCCGGCGAGCGTGTGGACGGCGTGATCTTCGGCCGCGTGAAGGGCGGCTTCACCGTGGATCTGGGTGGCGCGGTTGCGTTCCTGCCCGGATCGCAGGTGGATATCCGGCCCGTGCGCGACGTGACGCCCCTGATGGGCATCGCCCAGCCGTTCCAGCTGCTGAAGATGGACCGCAAGCGCGGCAACATCGTGGTTTCGCGCCGCAGCATCCTGGAAGAGACCCGCGCCGAAGCGCGCACCGGCCTGATCCAGAGCCTGTCCGAAGGCCAGGTGATCGACGGCGTGGTGAAGAACATCACCGACTATGGCGCCTTCGTGGACCTGGGCGGGATCGATGGCCTGCTGCACGTGACCGACATGAGCTACAAGCGCGTCGGCCACCCGAACGAAGTCATCAACATCGGTGACACGGTGAAGGTGCAGATCATCCGCATCAACCGCGACACCCAGCGCATCAGCCTGGGCATGAAGCAGCTGGAATCGGATCCGTGGGAAGGCGCAGAAGCCAAGTACCCGGTCGGCGCCAAGCTGAAGGGCCGCGTGACGAACATCACGGAATATGGCGCCTTCATCGAACTGGAACCGGGCATCGAAGGCCTCGTCCACGTTTCGGAAATGAGCTGGGTGAAGAAGAACGTCCACCCGGGCAAGATCGTTTCGACCAGCCAGGAAGTCGACGTTGTCGTGCTGGAAGTCGATGGCGAGAAGCGCCGGATTTCGCTGGGCCTGAAGCAGGCGCAGCGCAACCCGTGGGAAGTGTTCGCCGAACAGCATCCGGTCGGCTCGGTCGTGGAAGGCGAAGTCAAGAACTCCACCGAGTTCGGCCTGTTCATCGGCCTGCCCGGCGAAGTGGACGGCATGGTGCACATGTCGGACATCGCCTGGGGCGTTTCGGGTGAATCCGCCCTTGCCCTGCATCACAAGGGCGAGATGGTGAAGGCCCAGGTTCTGGAAGTCGATGTCGAGCGCGAGCGCATCTCGCTGGGTATCAAGCAGGTGTCCGCTGAAGGCGCTGGCGCCGCTGCCGGCGCCGGAACGGGCGCTGCGGCGACCGCCTCGGCCGGTGGCTTCTCGAAGAACGAAATCGTGACGGCGATCGTGCGCGAAGCGCGTGACGGCGGGATCGAAGTGCAGATCGGTGAGGACGGCCCGACCGCCTTCATCAAGCGCTCGGACCTGTCGCGCGACCGCGACGAGCAGCGTCCGGAGCGCTTTCAGGTCGGCCAGAAGGTCGATGCGCTGGTGGTGGGCTTCGAACGTGGCAAGAAGCCGATGCTTTCCATCAAGGCGATGCAGATTGCCGAAGAAAAGCAGCAAGTTGCACAATATGGTTCGTCGGACTCGGGCGCCTCGCTGGGCGACATCCTGGGTGCGGCCCTGAACAAGGCCAAGCAGGACGGCTGAGCCCCCTGCCCGGCTTTCGGGAAACGGAAGGGCGGTGCCGCAAGGCGCCGCCCTTTTGCTTTACGATTGAAGGGCTTGACCGACGGGCGGATTGCGGCCCATATTCGGTTGCAGCAAAGGTGGGGCAGGCAAGATGATCCGATCCGAACTTGTGCAGAAGATTGCAGACGCGAACCCGCATCTGGGCCAGCGCGAGGCGGAACGGGTCGTGTCGACGATCCTGGATTCCATCACCGACAGGCTGGCCGAAGGCGGCCGCGTGGAACTGCGCGGCTTCGGCGCCTTTTCCACCCGTGGCCGCAACGCCCGCACCGGCCGCAACCCGCGCACGGGTGAATCCGTGGATGTGGATGCCAAGCGCGTGCCGCATTTCAAGCCCGGCAAGGAATTGCGCGAGCGCCTGAACATGGATTGAGCGCGCCGGCGGCGCGCTGCGGTTTTCATTCGACATGCTGGTGGATTGACCACCGCAAACAGCTGCCCCATGCCGCACTGCGGCCATCGGGGCGCAAGCGGACGTGGCGAAACTGGTAGACGCACGGGACTTAAAATCCCTTTCCCTTCGGGGAGTGCGGGTTCGAGTCCCGCCGTCCGCACCATTTGCTCTGCCTGTTGGCAGATCAAATGGGTATTTGATTGTCCCTCAGGCGCCGGGCGGCGGGCATCCGCCCGCCTTGGCTTCCTCCGCTTCGCGTGGATTTTTTTTGGCCCCGCAGGCGCCGGGCGGCGGGCCTCCGCCCGCCTTGGCTTCCTCCGCTGCGCTCCGGGCGCGCGGTCGCGCTTGCGGCCCTGCGGGCCGGATTTTGTTTAGTCCCTCAGGCACCGGGCGGCGGGCATCCGCCCGCCTTGGCTTTCCTCCGCTGCGCTCCGGGCGCGCGGTCGCGCTTGCGGCCCTGCGGGCCGGGTGTTGGTTGGGCGGCCGATGCTGAAACCCGTTTGCAGGGCCTGCGGTTTCGGCTAGCAGGCTGGCCATGGAATTCTTCAGCTTCGCCTTCATGCAGGAGCCGGGCGCCTGGGCCGCCCTTGGCAAGGTGATCATGATCGACCTGGTCCTCGCCGGGGACAATGCGATCGTGATCGGCGCGCTTGCGGCGGGCCTGCCGCCGGCCGATCGCAAGAAGGTGATCGCGCTGGGCATGGTGGCCGCGCTCGTCATGCGGATCGCCTTCGCGCTGGTCGTCACGCAATTGCTGGATGTCGTGGGCATCCGGCTGGCGGGCGGCCTGCTGCTGCTGTGGGTCTGCTGGAAGATGTACCGCGAGCTGAAACCCGACACCAAGGTGGTGCTGGACGACGGCACCATCGCGCACGACGCGCCGCCGCCCGCCAAGACCTTCTGGGGCGCGGCCTGGGCCGTGGCCATCGCCGACCTTTCGATGAGCCTCGACAATGTGCTGGCGGTCGCCGGCGCATCGAAGCACCACACCGAGATCATGATCATCGGCCTGGTCCTGTCGGTCGCGCTGATGGGGATCGCCGCCAATTACATCGCGCGCCTGATCGAGCGCTATCACTGGATCGGCTGGATCGGGCTGCTGCTGATCCTGTATGTGGCGCTGGAAATGATCATCGTGGGCGGCCGCGAT
>NZ_JAYRCW010000139.1:0-4276 GCF_041909755.1 Sandaracinobacter sp. | reverse complement strand
GGCGGGGTCTATGCCGCAGCGTCCAACAAAGGGAACAGACATGAACGCCTCGCCTGCAACTGCCAGTCTCGCCGAACCGCTCGCCATCACGCCCGATGATGTGGAGGCCGCCGCGGCGCGCATTGCGGGCCAGATCGTGCGCACCCCCACGCTGGAAAGCCGCACCCTGGGCGAGCTGACGGGCGCGAAAGTCTATCTGAAATTCGAAAATCTCCAGTTCACCGCCGCCTATAAAGAGCGCGGCGCGCTGAACCGGCTGCTGGCGCTCACCCCGGAAGAGCGCAAGCGCGGCGTCATCGGGATGAGCGCGGGCAACCACGCCCAGGGCCTTGCCTATCACGCCCGCCGGCTGGGCATTCCGGCCACCATCGTGATGCCCCGCTTCACCCCCATGGTGAAGGTGCAGCAGACCGAAGGGCATGAAGCCGAAGTGGTGCTGCATGGCGAGAAGCTGGAGGAATCCAGCGCCCACGCCCACATGATCGCGGAACGGCGCGGGCTGGTGTTCGTGCATCCGTTCGATGATCCGCTGGTGATGGCTGGCCAGGGCACGGTCGCGCTGGAAATGTTCCAGGATGCGCCGGATATCGATACGCTCGTGGTGCCGGTCGGCGGCGGCGGGCTGATTTCCGGCTGCGCGGTCGCGGCGTCGAAAATGGCCCCCAGGTGCGATATCGTCGGCGTGCAGGCAGAGCTTTACCCGTCGATGAAGGCCACCCTGATGGGCGAGCCGGTGGTGGCCGATGGCGACACGCTGGCCGAGGGCATCGCGGTGAAGTTCCCCGGCGAGAACACCGTGCCGGTTGTCCGCAAGCTGGTGTCCGATGTGCTGCTGGTGGGCGAACGCGATCTGGAACGCGCCGTTTCCATGCTGCTCTCCATCGAAAAGACGGTGGTCGAAGGCGCGGGCGCGGCGGGCCTCGCCGCGCTTCTGGCCCACCCCCGCCGGTTCCGGGGGCGGACTGTCGGCATGGTGCTGACGGGCGGCAACATCGATACGCGCCTGCTGGCGAACGTGCTGCTGCGCGATCTCGCCCGCAACGGCCGCCTCGCCCGCCTCAGGATCCGGCTGAAGGATCGCCACGGCCAGCTCTATGGCGTGGCGCGCATCTTCGACCAGCAGCAGGTGAACATCCTGGAGGTTTCGCACCACCGCATCTTCACCAACCTTCCGGCCAAGGGCCTGATGACCGAGATCGAGTGCGAAACGCGCGGCGGCGACCATCTGGACCGCCTGATCGAGGCGCTTCGCGGCGCCGGCTATGAAGTGACCAAGGTGGAACTGGGCTGACGGGTCCGGGCGGGATTGATCCGGATTGGCCGCATCTCCCGCCTCGCTGGCTTGCCGGGGCCTGGCTGCTGGCGCTAGCTCCCGTTCGATCAGCGGCGGAAGGGGCCGCACCGGAACAGGCAGGCTCCAGCCGCGTCGGAAACGGCAGGAACCGAAAAGGCAGGGTTAATGGCGGGCGATGCCCCCATTTCCGTGCAGCTTGTCCGTTGCCTCCACTCCACCCAATGTGCATCATCAGCGCGGGAGCGGATGGATGGAGTCGGGAATAATCCTGTCGTGAGGGTGGTCGCTGACATCTTCGGCCGGATCGGGCCTGCTGCGGCTGTCGCCCGGAAGGCTGCGGCATGACCGAACAGCCAACCCGCTTTCCCCGCTTCTTCGTCACCGCCGAAAGCCCCTGCCCCTATCTGCCGGGCCGCACCGAACGGAAGGTGTTCGCCGAACTGCGCGGGCCCGACGCCCAGCGCATGAGCGAGGGGCTGGGCCGCATCGGCTTCCGCCGCAGCCAGAATGTCGTCTATCGCCCCAGCTGCGACGGCTGCACCGCCTGCGTGTCCGTTCGCATCGTCGCCAACCAGTTCGAACCGTCGCAATCCCATCGCCGCCTGCTGAAGCGCAACGCGGATCTGGATGTCGCCGCCTGCGACGCCTGGGCAACGGAAGAGCAGTTCGATCTTCTCCGCCGCTACCTGAAGGATCGCCACCCGCAGGGCGGCATGGCCGGCATGGACGGCTATGATTTCGCGGAAATGATCGAGACGTCGCCGGTGGATACGGTGGTGGTCGAATATCGGGAACCCGCCGTGGACGGCAAGCCGGGCCGCCTGATCGGCGCCTGCCTCACCGACAAGCAGTCCGACGGACTGTCGATGGTTTACAGCTTCTACGACACTGGGCCGGATGCACGCCCCGGTCTCGGCACCTTCATGATCCTCGATCATGTCGTGCGCGCCGCACAGGTCGGCATGCGCTATGTCTATCTTGGCTACTGGGTGAAGGGCAGCCCGCGCATGGACTACAAGCGCCGCTTCAACCCGCTGGAAATGCTTACCCCGCATGGCTGGCGGCTGATGCCCAGGCTGGAAGGCGCGGCCGATCGTCGCCCGCTCGCAGAGGTCGACTGAAGCACCCGGCCGGGCTATCTGTCGCGCATGGAAACGACCACCCGCGATCCCGAGAACGTCGCCCTCTTCGCCACCCTCGCGGCGGACTGGTGGAACCCCGAAGGCTCGTCGCGCCTGCTTCACCGCATCAACCCGGCCCGGCTGGGCTATGTGCGCGAACAGCTGGTCAGCCACTTCGGGCTCGACGCCCGCAACCGTCGCGCGCTCGCCGGCCTGAAGGCGCTGGATATCGGCTGCGGCGCCGGGCTGCTGACCGAACCGCTGGCCCGCATGGGCGCAGAGGTTGAAGGGCTGGACGCCGGGGAGGATGTGATCGCAGCCGCCCGCGCCCATGCCTCGGCCCAAGGGCTCGACATCCGCTACACGGCCGGCGACGTGATCGCGTTCGCCCATGGACGCGAAGCGAGCTACGACTTCATAACCTGTCTTGAAGTTATCGAACATGTAACTGAAATCGAGGAATTTCTATCTTCTCTATCCAATCTCCTGAAGCCCGGCGGCCTGCTGATATTCTCCACCCCGAACCGCACCCCGCTCAGCTGGGCCGTCCTCATCGCCGGCGCCGAGAAGATCGCGAAGCTGATCCCGGAAAGCGGGCATGACTGGCGCAAGTTCGTGACGCCGGATGAACTGACGCAGAAACTGGCGGCTTCGGGCCTGCGGGCAACGCAGATCAGCGGCCTTTCCTGGTCGCCCACACGGGGCTTCCATATCTCCGCAGACGTCAGCATCAACTACATCGGCACCGCAGTCCACGCCTGATCGCCGCTCTCCCCGCCACGACGGTCACCCGAACAGTCGACATCCGCCCCGGAATTTCTTAGTGTCCTAACGAATTCGCATGTTGGCGGACCGCCGGATCCTGCCGCATGCTCCGCCGGCATATGGGGAGAACGGGCATGAGCAACGAACTGAAGGGCATCCACCACTCGGCCTTCCGCTGCCGCGACGCCACCGAAACGCGCGCCTTCTATGAAGGCGTTCTCGGTCTTCCGGTCGCTGCCGCGCTGTTCATCGAGCAGGAGCCTTCGAGCGGCAAGGCGCACCCCTATGTCCATATCTTCTTCGAGCTACCGGACGGCAACTACATCGCCTTCTTCGATGCCCCCAGCAGCGCCCGGCCAGAGCATTTCCAGAAAGCCCATGGCTTCGATCGCCATGTCGCCTTCGAGGCGGACAGCATCGACAAGCTGCACGAATGGAAGGACAGGCTGGAAGCGCAGAATGTCCCGGTCGTCGGGCCTGTCGATCATCACTTCGTCCAGTCCATCTACATGTATGATCCGAACGGGCTTCAGGTGGAAATCACCGCCCGCACCGATCGCCACGATCCGATCATGGCGCATGAAAAGGGCCAGTCGGAAGCAATCCTGGCGGACTGGACGGCCCGGACGGTCGCGGAAAAGGCAAAGCTGTACGCATGAGCAACTTTCAGCGCATCCCGCTTCACATCAGCTTCGACGAGAAGGTCACCGTCCGCTCCACCTATGGCGGCATCGGGGGCATCATCCAGCTTCAGGCGCATCTGCTGAAGCCCGAAACGCCGTCGGACACGCTTGTCGTCTTCATGCATCCCATGGGCGTCATGCACTATCTGCCGATGCTGGTCGGCCTGCCTGCCGCCGGCATCCATTGCCTCAGCGCCGTGTCCCGCTATCCCAACAACGACAGCGCGCTGATCATGGAGAATGTCTGCGCCGATCTCGGCCAGTGGATCCGCCACGCCCGCGAAAAGCTCGGCTACAGCAAGATCGTGCTCGGCGGCTGGTCCGGCGGCGGTTCGCTCAGCCTCTTCTATCAGTCGATGGCTGTCCGCCCGCGCATCAGCGAAACGCCGGCCGGCGATCCGGTCAATCTCGAA
>NZ_JAYRCW010000138.1:0-4314 GCF_041909755.1 Sandaracinobacter sp. | reverse complement strand
CATCCGGCTGGGTAGGCGGATGGCGGGCGCGAAGGATCTTCTCACGAAACTGTTCGCGCTCATCGTGGTCGGCACCGGCCTCTATGTCACGGCCAGCGGCTGGCCGGCGCTCAGCGCGCTGGCGTCAGCCGGATGATCCGCCCCTCTTCCTCGTCCGTCAGCACATAGACGAAACCGTCCGGCCCCTGCGCCACGTCGCGCACGCGGGCGCCGATCGCGATTCGCGTCTCGCCCGTCGGCCGGCCGTTCTTGCCGATGCGGATCACCCGCACGTCCTGGCTCATCAGCCCGCCCGCCAGCAGCGCGCCGTCCAGCGCCTTCAGCCGCGATCCGCGATAGACCGCCAGCCCCGACGCCGCGATGGAGGGGATCCACACCGAAACCGGATCGCGGAAACCGGGGCGCGACCGCTCCTCGGTGATGGGCTGGCCCGAATATTCGATCGAATAGGTCACCAGCGGCCAGCCATAGTTGCTGCCGGCCGACAGCCGGTTCAGCTCGTCGCCGCCGCGCGCGCCATGTTCCGTCGCCCAGATCGCGCCCGTTTTCGCGTCCAGCGCCAGCCCCTGCACATTGCGGTGGCCCATGCTGAACAGCCGGGCGTTCCAGCCCTTCGCCGCATCCGCCCCGGGGTTCCCTGCCGCCGGTTCGCCGTCCGCCGTCAGCCGCAGCACCTTGCCGAAATAGGCGTTCGGGTTCTGCGCATTGTTGCGGATGTTCTGGCCGTCCAGCTGGATATTGGGGTTGCCGCCGTCGCCCACGCTCATCAGCAAGGTGCCGTCCGGCAGCCACAGCAGCCGCGATCCGAAATGCGCGCCGCCCGTTTTCGCCTGCGGATTGCGGAACAGCTCCCGCACCTCCACCAGCGAATTGCCTTTCAGAACCCCGCGCGACAGCGCCGTCAGATTGGCCTTGGGGTCTCCCACCGCATGGGTCAGATAAACGAAGCCATTGTCGGCAAAGCGCGGATGCACCGCCACGTCCAGCAGCCCGCCCTGCCCCACGGCGGCCACCGCCGGCACCCCCTCCACCGGCGCGCCCGGCTTGCCGTCTTTCCCCACGATCCGCAGCGCGCCGCCACGCTCCGTCACCAGCGCCCGCCCGTCGGGCAGCCAGGCGATGCCCCAGGGCCGGTTCAGCCCCGTCGCCCAGATCTCCTGGGCGACGCCCGGCTCGGCCGCCACCTCATAGGCGACGATGGGCGGCCCCGATGCCGGCGCACCGGCAGGTTCCGCCTGCGCGCAGGCCCCGGCAATCCCCAACAGCCCCGCCACCAGCAGCTTCTGCATCCCTCGCTCCCATTTCATTCACCGAACCGGCGGGCATCTCGCGCAGAACCGGCCCCCGGCACAAGAGCCAGTGCAGGCCGCGTCCCCTTTTGCTCGCATCCGCCGCCCGCTTCGCCTATCCTGCACCGCGAACAGAGGGGGGCAGGCATGCGGCTCGACGACCAGCGCGAAAGCGGAAACATCGAAAACCGGCGCGACGAAGGCGGAATCGGCTTCGGGGGTGCGGGGCAGGGCGCCGGTGGCATGGGCGGCGGGCTGGGCGGCCTGCTGGGCCTGTTCCTGCCGCTGATCGGCTCGAAATTCGGCATCATCGGCATCGTGGTGGCGATGGGCGCCATCTTCCTGTTCAGCAACATGGGCGGCCAGTCGAACCAGCCGGCCCAGTCGCCGCAGGTTTCCGCCCAGGCCCCCGGCGCGCCGGCCGGCAGCGGCTCCCAGTTGCAGACCGAAACGGATCGCTTCGTCGCGAAGGTTCTGGCCACCACGGAAGATAGCTGGGGCAAGATCTTCGCCGCCAGCGGCCAGCAATATCCCGCCCCCCGGCTGGTGCTGTTCGACGGCAGCATCCGCTCCGCCTGCGGCGGCGCCTCGGCGGCCTCCGGCCCCTTCTATTGCCCGGCAGACCAGAAGGTCTATCTCGACACCGGCTTCTTCGACCAGCTGGCCCGCCAGTTCGGCGCGCCCGGCGATTTCGCCGCCGCCTATGTGATCGCCCACGAAGTCGGCCACCATATCCAGACGGTCACGGGAACCTCCCAGCAGGTCACCCGCGCCCAGCAGCGCGCCGGTCGCAGCCAGGCCAATGCCCTCTCCGTCCGGCTGGAACTCCAGGCCGATTGCTACGCCGGCGTGTGGGCCGCCAACAACCGCACCCTGCTGGACGAAGGTGATTTCGCCGAAGGCGTCCGCGCCGCGCAGGCCATCGGCGACGATACGCTGCAACGCCAGATGCAGGGCCGCGTCGTGCCCGACAGCTTCACCCACGGCTCCGCCGAACAGCGCATCCGCTGGCTGAAGAAGGGCTTCGAATCGGGCGACCCCAACGTCTGCGACACCTTCTCCGTGCCGGAGGGTCAGCTCTGAGCACCCAGGCCCGCCCCGATCCCCGGATGGATCAGGTCCGCGCCGCCCTCGGCCGGCGGGACTTCGCCTCGGCGCGCGCCATCCTCGGCCAATGGCCCGATGCGCCGCCGCTGCTGGCGGCCCAGGTCGCCCAGCTGTCGGGCGATGCAGAGGGCGAACAGGCCGCCCTCGCCCGCGCGCTGGCGGCGAACCCGCGCCATGTCGGCGCGCTGCTTGCCATGGGCGATGTGAAAAGCCGCGTGGGGGATGACCGCGCCGCCACCAGCTTCTTCCGCGCCGCGCTGAACCAGGCGATGGTGGAACCGCAGCCGCCCGAACTGAAGCCCTTCCTGCAACGCGCCCAGCAATGGATCGCCCGGTCCTCGGCCCGCTTCGAATCGCACCTCCGGGATGCGCTGGGCGATGTCTCGTCGCTCCCCCGCCTCTCCCACGCGATCGACCTGCTCACGGGCAAGACGCAGCTCTACCTGCAGCAGCCCAGCATGTTCTATTTCCCCGGCCTGCCGCAGCGCGCCTTCTACGAACGGGAAGAGTTCGACTGGCTGCCCCAGGTGGAAGCCGCAACACCCGCCATGCAGGCAGAACTCGCCGAGCGCATGAAAGGCGGCGCCGACTTCCGCCCCTATGTCGAAACCCGCACCGACCGCCCCGCCCCCAACAACCCCCTGAAAGACGATCCAAGCTGGGGCGCGCACTATTTCTGGAACAACGGCGAAGTGGTTTCCGAACACGCCGCCGCAGCCCCCGCCACCATGGAAGCCCTCGCCGCAGCCCCCATCCCGCGCATCAGGGGCCGTTCCCCCATGGCGTTGTGGAGCCTGCTGAAGCCCGGCACCCACATCCAGCCGCACACCGGCATGCTGAACACACGCCTGATCGTTCACATCCCGCTCGTCACCAATGCGGATTGCGCCCTGCGCGTCGGCCCGGAAACCCGCCGCTGGGAACCGGGCAAGGCGCTCATCTTCGACGACAGCTTCGAACATGAAGCCTGGAACCGCGGCACCGAAACCCGCGTCATCCTCCTCTTCGAAATCTGGCGCCCGGAAATCGGCGCGGCCGAACGCGAAGCCCTCACCCGCCTGTTCGAAACCATCGACGAGCTGCAACCGGGGCAGGCGGGGAACGGGTTTTAGGGAAAGGGGCAGGCGTTCAGCCGCCCCGAACCCGCTCAGGCTGAGCCTGTCGAAGCCCCCGTGCGGAACGCGTTGGTGATCGGATAGCGCCGGTCGCGCCCGAAATTGCGCGGCCCGATCTTCACCCCCGGCGGCGCCTGCCGGCGCTTGTATTCGGCGATGTACAACAGCCGCTCGATGCGCTTCACCGTCTCCAGATCGGCGACGCCCCGCGCCACGATGTCGGCGGCGGCCAGTTCCTCTTCCACCAGCCCGTGCAGGATGGCGTCCAGCACATCATAGGGCGGCAGGCTGTCATCGTCGCGCTGGTTCTCGCGCAGTTCGGCCGTCGGCGGCTTGGTGATCACCCGCTCCGGCATCACCGGCCCGTCCGGCCCCAGCCCCAGCCGCGGCCGCTGCGCGTTGCGCCAGCGGGAAAGCCGGAACACCGTCGTCTTGTAGGCGTCCTTCAGCACATTGTAGCCGCCCGCCATGTCGCCATAGATGGTGGCATAGCCCACGCTCATCTCGCTCTTGTTGCCCGTCGTCAGCAGCATGTGGCCGAACTTGTTGGACAGCCCCATCAGCGTCACCATCCGCAGGCGCGACTGGGCGTTTTCCTCGGCCAGGTCCCTCGGCTTGCCCGCGAACTGCCCGGCCAGCATCATCTCCATTGCGGTCACCGCAGGCTCGATCGGGATATTGTCCAGCCGCACCCCCAGCATCTGCGCGCACAGCGCCGCATCGTCCAGGCTTTCGCGCCCCGTGAAGCGGCTGGGCAGCATCACGCACCACACCCGCTCCGCCCCCAGCGCGTCCACAGCGAC
>NZ_JAYRCW010000137.1:0-4416 GCF_041909755.1 Sandaracinobacter sp. | reverse complement strand
CAAGGAAGGCGGCGATGTCGGCGTCGGCAAGGTCCGCGCCCAGAATCCGGTCGAAGGCGTCGGCTGCGGCCACCGGATCCAGCGGCCGCAGCGGGTCTGGCAGGCGCGTCACGCCGTCAGCCCCTCCGGCGTGCGGTGCGCGATGCCCGCGATATCCAGGAAGTTCGCCAGCAGCCGGTGGCCATGTTCGGTGGCGATCGATTCCGGGTGGAACTGCACGCCGTGCAGCGGCAGGTCGCGGTGCTGAAGCCCCATGATGATGCCGTCGGTTTCAGCCGTGATCTCCAGCACTGGCGGCAGGCTGGCGCGATCGACGATCAGGCTGTGATAGCGGGTGGCGGTGAAGGGTGACGGCAGCCCCGCGAACACCGACCGGCCTTCGTGGAAGATCGGGCTGGTCTTGCCGTGCATCTGCGTGGGCGCGCGCACCACCCGCCCCTGAAAGGCCTGCCCCAGCGCCTGATGCCCCAGGCAGACGCCGAACAGCGGCAGGCGCGTGTCGGCGGCGGCGGCGATCAGGTCCAGGCAGATGCCCGCCTCGCTGGGCGTGCACGGCCCCGGCGACAGCAGCACCGCATCCGGCTTCAGCGCCAGCGCCTGCGCCACCGAAAGGGCGTCGTTCCGCACCACCTCCACCTCCGGCCCCAGTTCCATCAGATAATGGACCAGGTTGAAGGTGAAGCTGTCGTAATTGTCGATGACGAGGATCATGAGGCCCCCGCCGCGATTCCCAGGAAGTCGGCGGCCTTCAGGCTCGCGCCGCCCACCAGCGCACCGTCGACATGCGGCACCGCCAGCAGCTCCGCCGCGTTGGAGGGCTTCACCGAGCCGCCATAGAGGATCTTCACTCCCGCACCCACCACGGCCCGGATCGCGGCATGCACTTCGGCGACCTGCGCCACCGTCGGCGTCAGCCCGGTGCCGATCGCCCATACGGGCTCATAGGCGATCACCAGCGCGGCCAGCCCCTCGGGCACCGAACCGGCCAGCTGCCGCCGGATCACCGCCAGCGTCTCGCCCGCCTCGCGCTGGGCCAGCGTTTCGCCGATGCACAGGATGGGCGTCAGCCCCGCGCGCGCCACGGCGGCCGCCTTGGCGTTCACGATGGCGTCCGTCTCGCCATGGTCGGTCCGCCGCTCGGAATGGCCGACGATGATATGGCCCGCGCCGGCGTCGGCCAGCATTTCGGCAGACAGGTCGCCCGTGTGCGCGCCGGAAACCTGCCAGTGGCAATCCTGCCCGCCGATCGTCACATGCGATCCCGCAGCCCGCGCCGCGAACGCCGCAATCAGCGTGGCCGGCGGGCAGACCAGCAGTTCGCAGCCGGCGGGCGCAGGCGCGGCGATCAGCGCCTCCAGCTCGGAAAGGCTCGCCTTCAGGCCGTTCATCTTCCAGTTGCCGGCAATCAGCTTCACATCTGTCCCCATCGCTGGGCCGCCATGTTCAGGCGGCGCTCAGGCGACCCTCTAGACAGGGAGGGCCGGAAACGGCAACCCACAGGCCTCGCATGAACCGGTCCCGCCTTGCTTCGGCGATCCTCGCCCTCTCGATGCTGGTCGTCGCGCAGATCCTTGCGCCTGCCGCGCGGGCGCAATCGCTGCTGCGCGATGCGGAAACCGAACAATTCTTCCGCGACATCGGGGAGCCGCTGATGACGGCCGCCGGGCTCGATCCCCGCGCCGTCTCCATCGGCCTCGTCGGCTCGCCGGAAATCAACGCCTTCGCCACCCTGGGGCAGAGCGTCTATTTCTACACCGGCCTGCTGGTGGCGGCCGACGATGTGCTGGAAGTGCAGGGCGTGCTGGCGCACGAACTCGGCCATGTGGCCGGCGGCCATGCCGTGCGCTTCAACGAAGGCGTGGCGCCCGCCACCAACATCACCCTGCTGTCGCTCGTGCTGGGCGCGGCCCTGCTGGCGGCCGGCGCGGGCGATGCCGGGATGGCGGCGATGATGGCCGGCCAGCAGGCCGCGCAGGGCAAGTTCCTGGCCTTCAGCCGCGAACAGGAAAGCCGCACCGATCAGGCCGGCGCGCAATATCTGCAGAAGGCCGGCGTGGACGGGCAGGGCATGATCAGCTTCTTCAAGGAGCTTCAGGGCCAGGAATATCGACTCGCGATCCCGCAGGACAACGCCTACAACCGCACCCACCCGCTGTCCGGCGAACGGGTCAGCGCGCTGCAGCATGTGCTGGAACAGTCGCCGTCGTGGAAGAAGGGTGCCGATCCGGCGCTTCAGGCCCGCTACCAGCGCATCCGGGCGAAGCTGATCGGCTATGTCTCCGAACCGAAGGACACGCTGAAGGCCTATCCCCTGTCCGACACTTCCGCCCCGGCCCGCGTTGCCCGCGCCTATGCCTTTCACAAGCTGGCCGAGCCCGAAAAGGCGATCGCCGAACTCGACGCCCTGCTGAAGGTCACCCCCAACGACCCCTATCTGCTGGAAATGAAGGGCCAGGTGCAGCTGGAATCGGGCCGCGTCGCCGATGCGATCCCGCCCTTGCGCGAAGCGGTCGCGCGCTCGAACGGGAACCCGCTCATTTCCGGCATGCTGGGCCATGCGCTGGTGCAGTCGGGCGAACAGTCGGGCAGCAGCGCCAGCTTCGAAGAGGCTGAAAAGGTGCTCCGCGCCAGCCTCGCGCGCGATCACGACAACCCCTTTGCCTGGATGCAGCTGGAAACCGTCTATGAACGGCGCGGCGACAAGCCCCGGCTGGCGCTCGCCACGGCAGAGCGGCTGACGCTGACGGGGGGCAACCCCATCGCCGCCCTCAATTCCGCGCAGGTCGCGGTTCAGGGGCTGGAACAGGGCACGCCGGAATGGATCCGGGCCCAGGATATCGTGCAGCTGTCCCGCAACAGGCAGGAAGACATGGCAAAGGAACGCCGCCGTTGACCGACACCGAAGTTTCCGCCGAATCCGAATCCCGCCCGTCGGGCTGGGCGCGCGCGAAGGCCGCGCTGATCCCGCCGTCGGCCGCGCACTGGGGCTGGTGGGCCGCCGGCCTCGGCATGGGCCTCACCATCGCGACTGTCGCGGTCACGCTGGCGGGGCGCAGCGTCTCCGCCCCGGCCCCCGCCGGCGGCAAGGCGATGGAGCTGGCCGTGAAGGATGCCATCCTCGCCAACCCGGAAGTGATCCCCGAAGCCATCAACCGCCTGCAGCAGCGCGAGGTGGAAAAGCTGCTCGCCTCGAACCGGGAAGCGATCGAAACGCCCTTCGCCGGCGCCTGGACGGGCGCGAAGGACGCCGATGTCGTGCTGGTGGAGTTCTTCGACTACAACTGCCCCTATTGCCGCCAGTCCGTCGCGGATGTCGAACGGCTGCTGGCCGAGGATCCGAAGCTGAAGGTCGTCTATCGCGACATGCCGGTGCTGGGGCCAGACAGCGAGCGCTTCGCCCGCGCCAGCCTGTCGGCGGCCGAACAGGGGCGCTATCGCGGCTTCTATTCCAACGTCTTCCGGGGGCAGGGCGCGCTCAGCCAGGAACGGCTGATCCGATCCGTCCGCGCCGCCGGCCTCAACGAGGCGCAGGTCGCGACGGATCTGTCCAGCAAGGCGATCGAGGCCGAGATCCGCAAGAATCTCGATCTCGGCCGCGCGCTGGGCCTCACCGGCACGCCCTCCTATGTGGTGGGCAACCGCATCCTGTCCGGTGCCGTCGGCTACGAGGAACTGAAGGCCGCGATCGAGGAGGCACGCAAGGCCGACGCGGCATAGGGGGGCCATATTCTGCCTCCGGCGGGCAGGGAAATGATTTCCCTGCACCCCCAGACTTTCCGTCGCGCGCCCATCCCGGACCCGCGCGCGTGAAAACCGACATTGCCTGCGGCGCAACGCAGCTCTCTCCCCCTTCCAGGGGGAGAGCTGGAGAGAGGGTGCGCCCCCCCCGGGGGGCAGCCTTGCGTCTCCAACGCTGTCCTACATTGCTCTGACAATATACCAAAATGGTTGCCTTAGATACGATGGAGCAACCAATGAGCAAGATTTTCATTCCCGCCTTCGTCGCCCTCACCGGCTGCGCCACACTTCCGGCTGCCGCCCCGCAGCCGGGCGACGCGGAAATCCGCCTCGCCCTGTCAGCTGCGGAAGCCTCGCTCCGCCAGCTGGTGCTGGATGTTCGGGATGACGCTGCCGTACCCGATTATGCCGGCTCGCTCGCGCGGCTGGACGAGGCGAGGGTCACGGTGGCCACGCAGGCGGTGCTGGGTTCCGCGACTTATGGGGCGGTGCGAACCGCCGAACGTGCGCTGCTTGGCGTGACGCTGAAGGTCTGCGCAGACGGCGTGGAGAAGATGGCGGCTGGCGGGCGCGCCGATGCGCAGGGCTACGCGCAGGGGCAATTGGGGTTCAGCTGCCTTGTGCCACTGTCGCTGTTCGCGGTGCGCTAGGGGGGGCATCCGGCCGGCCGCATCAACT
>NZ_JAYRCW010000136.1:0-4464 GCF_041909755.1 Sandaracinobacter sp. | reverse complement strand
CGGAACATGGACGGCTCGGTTCCGGTCTATTTCGAACCGGCGGCGGTGATCGTGGTGCTGGTGCTGCTGGGGCAGATGCTGGAACTGCGCGCCCGCGAGGCAACCGGCGGGGCCATCCGCGCCCTGCTCGATCTGGCGCCCAAAACGGCGCGACGGGTGGCGGCCGACGGCAGCGACCGGGAAGTTCCGCTCGACGAAGTCATGGCCGGAGACTTGCTGCGCGTGCGCCCTGGAGAGGCGGTGCCCGTTGATGGGCGGTTGAGCGCGGGCCATTCGACTCTTGATGAATCGATGGTGACGGGGGAATCGCTGCCCGTTTCGAAGCAGGCGGGCGACAGGCTGATCGCCGGCACCCTGAACCAGACCGGCGCCTTCACCATGGTGGCCGAAAAGGTCGGCCGCGACACCATGCTGTCGCAGATCGTCGCCATGGTTGCCTCGGCGCAGCGCAGCCGCGCGCCGATCCAGAAGCTGGCCGACAGGGTTTCGGGCTGGTTCGTGCCGGCGGTGATCCGGGTGGCGGTCGTGGCATTCGCGGCATGGGCGCTGATCGGCCCCGAGCCGCGCCTCAGCTATGCGTTCGTGGTCGCGGTTTCCGTCCTTATCATCGCCTGCCCGTGCGCGCTGGGGCTGGCGACTCCCATGTCGATCATGGTGGGCGTCGGGCGCGGCGCGCAGGCAGGCGTGCTCATCAAGAACGCCGAGGCGCTGGAGCGGCTGGAGAAGGTGGACACGCTGCTCGTCGACAAGACCGGCACGCTGACCGAGGGCAAACCGCGCGTCGCTGCCGTTACCCCGGCTCCGGGGTTCGACGAAAAGGGGCTGCTGGCGCTGGCGGCTTCGCTGGAACGGCCGAGCCAGCATCCGCTCGCGGCAGCCATTGTTGCCGAAGCAGCCGCGCGCAACCTGCTGGTGGAGGAAGTCACGGAATTCGACGCGCCTTCGGGCAAGGGCGTGACCGGCAGGGTCGGCGGACGGCAGGTGATGATCGGAAAGGCCGCGTGGCTGGCCGAGCATGGCGTCGACACGGGCGCCCTGACGGAGGCCGCCGACAAGGCCCGCCGCGAGGGTGCAACGGCCGTGCTGGTGGCGGTGGATGGCCGGCCTGCTGGCAGCATCGCCATCGCCGATCAGGTAAAGGCGAGCACGGCGACCGCATTGGCGGCGCTGCGCGGCCAGGGCCTGGATGTGATCATGCTGACCGGGGACAACAAGGTGACGGCAGAGGCCATCGCCCGCCGGCTGAGGATCGCGCATTTCGAAGCCGATGTGCTGCCCGCCGACAAGCAGGCCGTGGTGGAGCGGCTGAAACGCGAGGGCAAGGTGGTGGCAATGGCCGGCGACGGCGTGAACGATGCGCCCGCGATGGCCGCTGCGGACGTGGGGATTGCCATGGGCGGCGGCACCGATGTCGCCATCGAAAGCGCGGGCGTCACCCTGATCGGCGGGGATCTTGGCGGAATCGTGAAGGCGCGGGCGCTGAGCCACGCCACCATGCGCAACATCCAGCAGAACCTGTTCTTTGCCTTCATCTACAACGCGGCGGGCGTGCCGATCGCGGCCGGCATCCTCTATCCTACGCTTGGCCTGCTACTGTCTCCGGTTATCGCTGCAGCCGCGATGGCGTTGTCATCGGTGACGGTTGTTGGCAACGCTCTGCGTTTGCGGAGCGCCAATCTGAATTGAACAACAAGCGCTGAGTTGCAGGCATCGCCAAAATAGCTGACGTTCAGCAGCCCGAGTTGGCTCGCCGAAAACGGCCATTGGTTCAATTGCAGGCCAGAGGCGAAAATGGTAGCCGAATGCCGCCTTACCGGTCTCAGGCTCGGGGGGCTGCATGCTGCCATTGCCGGTGGAATGTGCCCAAGCTGATCCGCCATTTACCACATTGTCCATGCGAATGGGGGTGACAGGGCTGCCGCCAAGTTCTTGTCGATCGCCGGATCGAACAGCGCCAGGTTTCCCTGTTCTCGCTCCCCAAGAAACAGGAACGGCACTTTTCATGGCCCTCCTGGTGTCGCATGTGCTGCCATCACATTGAATTGTTTAAATCTTTGGTTTGATATCATCGTTGTCGCAGTCTCGTGCCCAAGCGATTGCATCGAAATGCATCGAACTGCATAATCTGACCCGATCGGCGTCTGCGATCATGCGGGATGGAGACGGGGGCCAGAGATCACAGACAAGTTCCACGAAAAGCTCGGCCTCATTCTGAAGGCGCTCTCCCTCACCCGTGCCGACGTTGCCATGCAGTTGCGGGTGGACAAGTCGCTGGTCGGGCGGTGGGCGACGGGCGTCACCATGCCGTCGGCCCAGAATCTGGCGCGGCTGACGGCGCTGGTCGCAGCGCGCAGCGCCGGCTTTTCGATGCTCGACTGGGAACAGCCGCTCCCCGTGATAGCCGAGCGGCTGGGGGTCGGGCAGCGGCTTCCGGCGGCGCCGCCGCAACTGACCAGCACCGAGATGGCAGCGCCCCCGATGCGGCTGGAACCGGCGACGCAGCCGCTGCGCTTCGGGCCGATTGCCGATCTCGGCCCGGAACTTCGCCTGACGACAGCGCGTCGCGGCCCGGCCTATGAAGGCATTTTCCGCAATACCCGGCCGTTCTCCGACGTCCCCGGCAAGTTCCTCTACGATTACTGCCTCACGCGGATGGAGCCCGAAGGGCTGATCACCTGGACACGCTGCATCGGCAGTGTCGCCGTGATCGCGCATTATCTGACGCTGCACAGCCAGATCTTCATTTCCGGGCGCGAGGTTTCGACTGGTCTGCCGGTGTTCGGGATCGTGAACGGCAGCAATGGCGGCAAGGTCACTCGCTACGAGGGGATCATGCTCTATTCCGCGCACGACGCCCTCCACACACCCTTTGCCACGCCCTTCATCTCCGAACGGCTGGCCGATCTGACGCAGGATCGTGCGGCGGACGAGGCGCGCTTCGCCGAGTTCGCGCAACATGCCGGACTCGCGCCCGACGGCGCGGTGCCGCCGGACGTGCGCGCACACCTTTTGAAGGATATCGGCCCGGCCGCCTTCGCCATGGGCGGCGAGCTGATGATGCGCATGCCGCCCGACACGTCCATGTCGCTGTCGCATATCCCGACCTAGGTTCTGACCCTGGTCCTGCGCCCGCTCATCGGCCGGCGCTTTCGCCGGCTCGTGCACCGCCAATCACCGCCGATGCATCGAAACGATGCGCCGATGCATCTGCGCGTGGCCGCCATGGAACGATAACCTAGGCGCGTCCGTCGGGCTTTCGGCGGATCCGGGGCTTCATGGATTCCAGGGCGCGACGGCTCCCGAGCCGATCCGGCGCGAAGCAGCCCCGGCGGGATCGACGAGAGGGAAGAGGCGATGGACGGGGCAATGGATCGGGCTCGGCTGGTGACGCAGGCGGCGTGCGCCGGCTCGTCGATGATGGGCTCGGGGCACCCGGGGCGGACCGTGCTGCTGCGCAGGGCCTTGCTGGCGGGCGTTGCCCTGTCGGCAGCGGGCATTCTTGTCGAACCGACGGCTGTCCGCGCGACCTGTGCCAGCACGGCGCCCAGCCCCCCGCCCGCGCAGGCGCCGATCGACAGCACGCTCGCCGGAGTCACGGTCGGAACGGCCAGCCCGCTGTTGCTGGATGCGACGGGTACGCTCGGCTGCGACGGAGTCGAGGGCGGTGCCAACGAGGATGGCTATCCGGCCCAGTCGGGCGGCGCTGCGGGGACGGTGACCGCGAGCCTCACCGACGTGACGGTGTTGGGCGCCTCCTTCGTGACCGGTCCCGGGCTTGCCTTCGGCCTTCTCGCAAGCTCGAACGGCGGCGCGGGAGGCGTGGGCGGCTTCGGCGGGGCGGGCGCATCGGAGACCGAGGGCGGGCCCGGCGGGGCGGGCGGGGCTGCCGCGGGGGCTGCTTTCACCTTTTTGGGCAGCATCGACATGCGCTCGGTCAGCCAGCCCGGGATCGGCATCGGGGTCATGGCGCGCGGGGGCGCGGGCGGAGCGGGCGCAGGGACGGCCACCTCGGGCATCGCGGGCATTTTCGGCAGCACCGGCGGCAACGGGGCGATGGGATCGACGGCATCGGCCACGGTCTCGGGAACGATCATTGCGGACGCGGCCGGCGTCTATGTGGACGCGTCCGGCGGGGCCGGCGGTGGTGGCGGCGATATCGCCGTCGGCGGCGACCTGTTGAAGCAGGTGACCAGCGGCAAGGGCGGCAGCGGCGCAGCGGCCGGAACCGCAAGCGTCACCCTGGCCGGTGGTCTGCTCACCGGCCGCACCACCGGCATCGTCGCCGCCGCCAATGGCGGGCGCGGCGGCGACAGCGGCGGCGTGGTGGCGCCTCCCGGCACCCTGACAGCCGCGTCTGTCACTCTGGATGCCGGCAGCGGTGGGCAGGGTGGCGCGGCCGGCGCGACGCTGGCGGCCGGCGCCGCCATTTCGCTTGAAGTTTCGGGGCTGACCCCGCCGGCGCTG
>NZ_JAYRCW010000135.1:0-4681 GCF_041909755.1 Sandaracinobacter sp. | reverse complement strand
CCAGGCCGCGCGGCCGGCCCTCACCGCAACTTGGCGATCTTCAACCCATCTTCCCGCGCCTTGTCCTGCACGGATTCCTCGCTGCGCGTCAGCGCCTTCGCAATTGCCTTCAGCCCCATGCCCTTCGCCGCGAGTGTCCTGAGCTTGGCCAGCTCGTCGGGCTTCCACGGCTGCCGGTGCCGCACAAAATCCTGCGCCATCGTTGAAGATCCTGGCTGTTCGGTTCGGGCATATCAGAAACAGCCGGCCGGCAGCAAAGCTGCCGAGTCCGGCCGAAGATTGAAGTTGAAGGCAAAGGGCACGGCGAAGCCGCGCCGTCGGACTGGCGGGCAATAGAGATTGCCCGCTCAGCCGGCCGTCTTTTCGGCGAGTCTGCGAATTATGGCGGCGCCATAATCGCAGCCGCCTACAAGATGAATTTCGACAGATCATTGTCCCGCGCGATCGGAGCCAGCTGCGTCTCCACATAGGCGCCGTCCACCACCAGCGTGCGCGTCTGCCCGTCCGCCGCTTCGAAGCTCAGCTCCTCCAGCAGCTTTTCCATCACCGTCTGCAATCGCCGGGCGCCGATATTCTCCACCCGGTCGTTCACCTGCGCTGCGATGTCGGCGATCGCCTCGATCCCGTCGGGCGTGAAGCTCAGCTCCACCCCTTCCGTCCCCATCAGCGCCACATATTGCCGCGTGAGCGAGGCTTCCGTGTCGGACAGGATGCGCACGAAATCCGCCTTGGAAAGCCCGCCCAGTTCCACCCGGATCGGTAGCCGCCCCTGCAGTTCGGGCAGCAGGTCGGCGGGCTTCGCCACATGGAAGGCGCCGGATGCGATGAACAGGATATGGTCGGTTTTCACCGGGCCATATTTGGTCGCGACCGTGGTGCCCTCGATCAGCGGCAGCAGGTCTCGCTGCACGCCCTCGCGCGAAACGCTGCCGCCGCGCACGTCGGAAACGGCGATCTTGTCGATCTCATCCAGGAACACGATGCCGTTGGCTTCCGCGTTCTTCACCGCCTCGCGCGTCAGGTCGTCGGTGTCCAGCCGCTTGTCCGATTCCTCGTTCACCAGCAGTTCCCAAGCGTCCTCCACGGGCATCTTGCGCCGCTTCGTCCGCTTCGGCCCCATGCCCTTCAGCATCTCGCCCAGGTTGATCATCTGCATGCTTCCGGGCTGGCCGGGGATCTCGAACGGCATGCCGCCGCCGGCATCCTCCACCTCGATGTCAACCTCCTTGCCCTTCAGCTGCCCGGCGAACACCCGGTCGCGAAAGGCGAGGCGGGTCGCCTCGCTGGCGTCCTTGCCCACCAGCGCATCCAGCAGCCGGTCCAGCGCGGCGGCCTCCGCCGCCTCGCGCACACTCGCGCGCTTCAGGTCGCGGGTCAGCCGGATGGATTCCTCCACCAGGTCGCGGATGATCGAATCCACGTCGCGGCCCACATAGCCCACCTCGGTGAACTTGGTGGCCTCGATCTTCAGGAAGGGGGCCTCGGCCAGCTTCGCCAGCCGTCGGGAGATTTCGGTTTTCCCGCAGCCCGTCGGCCCGATCATCAGGATGTTCTTCGGCGTCACCTCGTCGCGCAGGTCCGGCGACAGCTGCTGCCGCCGCCAGCGGTTGCGCAGCGCCACCGCGACGGCCTTCTTCGCCGCCGTCTGCCCCACGATATGCCGGTCCAGTGCAGCCACGATGGCCTTGGGGGTCAGCGCCGCAACGCCTGCGATTTCCGGATTCATGATTGCATCCATCAAAGGGATTCCACGGTCAGGTTGTTGTTGGTGTACACGCAGATGTCGGCCGCAATGCCCATCGCCTTGCGGGCGATGGCCTCGGCGTCGATGTCGGTGTCGATCAGGGCGCGCGCGGCAGACAAGGCATAGTTGCCGCCCGATCCGATGGCGGCGATGCCGTCGGTCGGCTCCAGCACGTCGCCGGTTCCCGTCAGGATCAGCATGGTGCTGTCATCCGCCACGATCATCATCGCTTCCAGCCGCCGCAGATAGCGGTCCTGCCGCCAGTCCTTCGCCAGCTCCACGCAGGCCCGCGTCAGCTGGCCGGGATAGCGCTCCAGCTTCGCTTCCAGCCGCTCGAACAGGGTGAAGGCGTCCGCGGTCGATCCGGCGAAGCCGCCCACCACCTTGCCGTCCGCGCCCAGCCGGCGCACCTTCTTCGCATTGGGCTTGATCACGGTCTGCCCCAGGCTCACCTGCCCGTCACCGGCCACCACCGTCCGCCCGTCCTTCCGCACGCCCAGGATCGTGGTGCCGTGCCAGGTGGGAATTTCGCTCATCAGGGAAATCTGCCTTTCCGTCGGGCCGCACGGTGCGGCCTGCGGCGCAGATGTAGGAAGCCCGGCGCGCCAGAAAAAGAGAGGGGGTCGGCATCGCTGCCGACCCCCCGCCTTGTGCAACCCGTCGTGCGGCTCAGGCCGGCACGGATCCGGCGCGGCGGCGGCGCGCGGCGGCGCCCACCAGCCCGAAGCCCGCGATCAGCATCGCCCAGGTGGCCGGCTCGGGCACGGCGCCCGCGCCGCCATCCTGGTAACCGACCAGCTTGTCGAAGGTGAAATCGTCGCCCACCCAATAGCCATTGCCCTGGCCGTTGGCGGTGATGCGGATCTCGTCGATGCCGCCGGTCCAGCCGGTCGCCAGATACTGCGGCGTCCCCGAAAGCGCACCGCTCGTCACCGACGTCTGCAGCACGCCGCCCGAATAAAGCGACAGCGTCACGCTGTTGAAATCATAACCGGAGAACCAGGCGCCGTCGAACACCGAACCCGCGCCCAGCAGGATCGGCATCTGGCCGGTGAAGCCGCCGGGATAGAGATTGTAGTTGCCATAGATCCGCGTCGCGCCGGACTTCGCGTTGAAGGGCGGCTGATAGTCATCATAATAGTTGAAGCCGCCGCCCCAGTTCACGCCCATATAGCCCGTCGGCACCACGCCATCGGCGGGCAGGTCGTCGAAATCGATCACGACCGAGGCCGCAACCGGCGCAGCCGCAACCAGGCTCAGCGCCGCAACCGAGGCCAGAAAACGAACCATAAAGCCACTCCCATATTCGCAGGCCGGACTGTCCGGCACCTCACGCGCAGGAACCAGCAAGTTTCGGGCCAATCGAAAATTTCATATCATCCTATTGAAGTCAGGGCATTAATTCCGGTTTACCATGCCCCGTTCGTCAAATCCGCCGACAGCGTTAACCCTGTGCGCAACGGCAGGGCTTGCGCCGGCGCGCAACAGGCGGCACCACAGGCCCATGTCGCTCGACAGCCGCCTTGAGGCCTGGGTGGAGGCTGGCCTCATCGACCTTCCGACGGCCGACCGGATCCGCGCCCATGAAGCCGCGCGCGAACGGCCCGTCGCCCGCTGGGCCATCGCCGGCCTCGGCCTGTTCGCCGTCGTGCTGGGCATCATCCTCCTCATCTCCGCCAACTGGGATCGCATCCCCCACGGCGTGAAGCTCGGCGGCCACATGGCCCTGCTGCTGGGTGCAGCGGCGGCGCACTGGCACTGGAAAAGCCGCCACCGTCTGTGGCCCGCCGAAGGCGCGCTGTTCCTGTTCGCGGGGCTGGTGCTGGCCGGGATCGCGCTCCAGTCGCAGGTCTATCAGCTCACCGGCCCGGCCTGGCATGCGCTGCTGCTGTGGCTCGCGATCGCCGGGCCTGCCCTCCTCCTCTCCGGCGAAACCCGCCTCACCGGCCTCGCCTTTTCGGGCCTCGCCCTTCTCGGCCCCGCCGCCATGGCGGCAGACAGCATCGATGCCGGCGGCTGGTGGCGGCTGGCGCAGGGGGCCGCGATGGCCGTCCCCGCGCTCCTCGTCGCGCTCTCCTTCGTCCTGTCCGAACGCGGCCCCGGGTTCCGCCTCGCGCTGCGGGAAGGCGGCATCGTCGCCCTTCTGGCCGGCGCCAGCATCGTGCATTTCGCCTGGGCCTCGAACATCACCGGGGCGCAGGCGGCCGACAACGCCATCCGCCTGCTGCCCGCCGCGCTCGCCTCGGCCGCCGCGCTGGCGCTGGGCTGGCAGCGGGCGGACATTCCGCGCGCCATCCTGCTGCCGCTGCTCGCAGGCCCGCCGCTCGCCTTCGCGCTGGCGCTCGCCATCCCCCATCCGGACGGCATGGCAAGCCGCCTCGCCGGGATCGCGGTGTTCATGGCGCTCTGGTCGGCGCTGGCGCGCGGGGCCGCCGCCTCCGGCTGGACCAGCCTGTTCGCCGTCTCCATCGCGGCGATCGGCCTCCGGATCTTCATCATCTACATCGAACTCTTCGGCTCGCTTGCCGCCACCGGCGGCGGGCTGGTCGCGGGCGGGCTGCTGCTCGTCGGCCTCAGCTGGCTGTGGCACCGCATCGTCACGCGCCGGAAGGCCGCCGCATGACGCGCCGCCCCCTGCTCCTCGCGGCCCTCGCCCTGCCCGCGCTGTGGCTTGCAGCCGGCATCTGGCAGAATGAACGGGCGCTGTCGGCCGCCCCCGAATGGCGGATCCCGATCGAAGGCTATGACCCGCGCGACCCCTTGCGCGGCCGCTACATCCAGTTCGCCTACGCCTGGCAACTCAGCGGGGATGCAGCTCTCTGCACCGACCCCGCGCAATGCCGCCTCTGCCTTGCGAATGCGGGCGGCACAGTCGTCGCCACCATCGCCCCCGCCCCCCCCGCCAGCGCCCACCCCCTGGATCTTCAGGCCACCGCG
>NZ_JAYRCW010000134.1:0-4706 GCF_041909755.1 Sandaracinobacter sp. | reverse complement strand
CGCCTCATCCGGCGCCTCACCGGCGACCCGGATGCCGCCTATGATGTGCTGCAGGACTGCATGGTTTCGGTCTGGCACGGGCTGGCCCGGTTCGATGAAACAAGGTCCTTCCAGCCATGGGCACAGCGCATCGCCATCAACAAGGTGCGCGATTGGGGCCGCAGGCGTGCCGTGCGCCGCTTCCTCACAGGCGCCGCAGACGAAGCGGTGATGGCGCGTGCGGTCGATCCCGCGCCCCTGCCGGATATGCAGGCGGCCGACCGGCAGGCACTTGCCACGCTCGACAGCGCCATAGCCGCCCTGCCGCTGGCGCTGCGCCTGCCGCTGGTGCTGACCGCGATCGAGGGATTGAGCCATGCAGAGGCAGGCGCGCAACTCGGCATCAGCGCAAAGGCCGTGGAAACCAAGGTTGCCCGCGCCCGCCGGCAACTGTCAGAGGCAATTGGCGGCCTTTGAGGGGAACAGCCCCGGCCCGCGTATAGAGACTAACCAAACAGCAAGCCCCACGAGGTTCCCTTTTGCCATTCTCACCCGCACTGCGGATTCTTGCACTTGCCGGCGCGCTTGCCGCCGGCCTTTCCGATGCGGTGCTCGCCGCGGACACCACCGTGGATCTCGTCACCCGGCGCGAAAAGCTGGAGGTGAACCCCGGCCGCCGCGACACGGTGGTGACGCTGAACGGCGGCGTGCCCGGCCCGGTGCTGCGCTTCCGCGAGGGCGATACCGTGACCGTGAACCTGAAGAACCAGCTACCGGAGATGACGGCGATCCACTGGCACGGCCTGCTGGTTCCGGGCCATCACGACGGCGCGCCCGGCTTCAACGGCTTTCCGGGCATCGCCTCCGGTGAAACCTACACCTACCGGTTCACGCTCAGGCAGTCTGGCACCTACTGGTATCACAGCCACGCCTCGCTGCAGGAGCAGGCGGGGCAATATGGTGCGCTGATCATCGATCCTAAGGACGGGCCGGATATCGCGGTGGACCGCGAGCATGTGATCCTGCTGACCGAGCACACGCCCGAAGATCCCGAGCGGATCATCCGCAACCTGAAGGCGGATGCCGGATATTATAACTGGAACAAGCGCACCTTCCCCGAACTGCTGCGCGACGCCGGGCGCTTCGGGTTGGGAAAAACGCTGTCTGATCGCGCCCAGTGGGGCCGCATGCGCATGGACCCGACCGACATCGCAGACGTTGCCAACTACACGCTGCTGGTGAACGGCCTGCCCACCGCCCGTGCGCCCTTCTTCGAGATGAAGGCCGGGGAAAGGGTGCGGCTGCGCTTCATCAACGGCTCCGCGATGAGCTTCATGGATGTGCGGATTCCCGGCCTGTCGATGACGGTGGTGGCAGCCGATGGCCGTGCCGTGGAACCTGTAAAGGTGGACGAGTTCCGCATGGCGGTCGCCGAAACCTACGACGTGATCGTCGAGCCGAAGGACGACAAACCCTATCCGCTGTGGGTGGAAACGCTTGACCGGCGCGCCAGCCTACTGGCGACGCTTGGGCCCCGCCCCGGCGCACGGGCGGAAGCGCCCGCGCCGCGCCCGATGCAGGTGCTGATGCTGGGCGAGATGGGGCATGCCATGCCGGCCATGCAGATGGCCGAAAGCGCAATGGCGCCATCCGATCCAGACACCGACATTCTGAACGCCGCGGCAGCCCGCCAGCCGGCCCCCGCCAGCAGCTGCACGCCCGAGCATGCAGCGATGGGCCATTGCACCATGCCCGCAGCAACCCCGCCCGCCGCCCCGGCGCCAGACTGTTCGCCAGAGCACGCGGCTATGGGTCATTGCACGATGCCGGCTCCGCCCGCCGCCCCCATCGATCCGAACTGCCCTCCCGAACACGCCGCCATGGGCCACTGCACGCCCAGGCTTCCAAAGCCCGAAGCGAGCGAGCGCACGGGAACGGCAGTATCCCTCGCCGCCAAACCCGAAGGCGGCACTGCCTTTCCGCGCGTCGACTATGGCTATGGCCGCGATCCGATGGCCGGCATGGACCATTCAGCCATGAACCACGGCGCCGAGCTGGGCCGCGAAGGCGACACCGACGGTTCCGGTCGCGTGCTCGGCTGGGCGACCGGCGCACCTTACGGCGCACGGGTGCTGTCGATGAACGATCTTGTCGCCGCGAAGCCCCATGCAGACGCCCGCGCCCCCACGCGCGACATCGTCATCCGCATCACCGGCAACATGGAACGCTATATCTGGACGCTGAACGGCAAGCCCTTCGGCGAAGCCCCGCCCGTCGATGTCCAGTTCGGCGAGCGCGTCCGCATCACCTTCGTCAACGAAACCATGATGGCGCACCCGATGCACCTGCACGGCATGTTCTTCGAGATCGAGAACGGCCAGCCCGCAGATCGGCTGCCGGAAAAGAATGTGATCGCGGTGGCGCCCGGGCGCACCCAGTCCGTGCTCCTCACGGCCAACGAGCCGGGCGAATGGCCGCTGCACTGCCACCTGCTGTTTCACATGGATTCCGGCATGATGAAGAAGCTGATCGTGGCGAATGTCGCCCCGCCGCCCGGCGGGACAGTCACGCCGCCGGCGCACCACGGCACGCACGGGGGTCGCTGAGCGATGCGCCTGCTGCTCCTCGCGTCGCTCGCCGTCGCCGCCCCAACCTTCGCCCAATCCGGCGAGCCGGTTTCCGCCGCGCATCTGCATGGCAACCGCACGCTTGCCTTCACGCAGGTGGAGGCAGACGTCAGCCGCCAGCAGGGCGAGGCCGTGGTCAACTGGGATGCCGAAGGCTTCATCGGTGGCGACCGCCAAAAATTCTGGTGGAAATCCGAAGGCGAACATGCGGCCTCCGAATTCGAGACGGCGGAATTCCAGGCCCTCTACAGCCGCAACGTCTGGACCTTCTTCGACGTGCAGGCCGGCCTCCGCGCCGACGCAAAGCCCGATGGCCGGGGCTATGCCGTAATCGGCATCCAGGGCCTTGCCCCCTATCTGCTGGAAACCGAGCTGCACGCCTTCATCGGCTTCAAGGGCGACGTCAGCCTGCGCTTCAAGCAGTCCTTCGATATCCGCATGACCAACCGCTTCGTGCTGGAGCCAAATCTCGAAACCGACATCAGCTTCTCGGATGTGCCGGAGCGGATGGTCGGCAAGGGCTTCTCCAGCATCGAGACGGGCGTTCAGGCCCGCTATGAAATCAGCCGCAAGTTCGCGCCGACACTGGCGCTCACCTACGAAAGTCGCCTCGGGAAATCCGCCCGCCTCGCCAACGCCGCAGGCGAAGAGAACGGCGGCTGGTCGGTACGAGGCGGCGTCAGATTTTGGTTCTGAAGTGGAAGAAGGAGAAGGACGATGACCAAGACTGTTCTCGCATTGCTTGCAGTGGCTATCGCCACCCCTGTCATGGCTCAGCAGGCCCCGGCGCCCGCCGACGAGAAGAAGTGCTGCTGCGACAAGAAAGAGGGTGCAACGATGGACCACAGCAAGATGGGCCATGAAGGAACGCAGGCCCCGAAATAAGCCCGTGGGCGAGCAGGAGCGGTGGTTCTCAGAAACCGCCGCTCCAAATTCCGGCAACCAAGCAATTCATCGAAGGAGAAGTGGCATGTACCGCAGATCATTCTTCATCCTAGCTGCAATGCTGACCCTAGCCCCAGTCCCCTGGATGGCAGCATCAGCGCAGGGCCTGAAACACACTCTTTTCATGCGTGGTCAGGTTGTCGACATTACTGGCGAAACTGCCACATTGTGCATCGGAAAGGCCGATGGCGCAAAGTCGGGTCAGGTGCTCGATGTTTATCGGGCGGTCCCTGTCAGCATCCCGCAAAAAGGCAATGCGCCAGCGTTCCGCCGACAGGAGATCGGTCATGTCCGCATCGACAGCATTGTCGACGACCATTTTGCGCGGGCCAGCGTGATAGGTGGCAAGGTAGCCACGCACGATATCGTCGAGCTGCGCCCCTCCAAATCCAGCCATTGACGCCCAGCGACTGATTGACAGTCGATCGGAGAATAGAAATGCACGCTAGCGCCCATCGGCTCGAACCCGGTGCTACCGACAAGGTGAAGGACCCGGTGTGCGGGATGAGCGTGGATCCGCACACCACGCGGCATCATGCCGAACATCTGGGGCGGCCCTACCATTTCTGTTCCGCGGGATGCCGGACGAAGTTCGTGGCGGATCCGGGGCGCTACTTTCTGGGCGCCGGATCGGTCGAGCCGGTGCTGGAGGGCACAATCTATACCTGCCCGATGCACCCGGAGATCCGCCGATCCGGCCCGGGCTCCTGCCCGATCTGCGGCATGGCGCTTGAGCCAGAGATGCCCGGCGTCGCCGACGGTCCCAACCCGGAACTGGTCGATTTCACCCGTCGCTTCCGGATCGGGCTTGCGCTGACGATCCCGGTGCTGGTGCTGGAAATGGGCGGACACCTGCTGGGCCTGCATCGCTGGATCGCGCCGCAGGCGTCCAACTGGCTGCAACTCCTGTTCGCCACCCCGGTCGTGCTGTGGGCCGGCTGGCCGTTCCTCGAACGTGGCTGGGCGTCGGTCCGCACGCGCAACCTCAATATGTTCACGCTTATCGCGCTCGGAACCGGGGCCGCGCTCGTTTACAGCCTTGTCGGCACCATCGCGCCGCAGCTGTTCCCGCCCGCCATGCGGAACATGGACGGCTCGGTTCCGGTCTATTTCGAACCGGCGGCGGTGATCGTGGTGCTGGTGCTGCTGGGGCAG
>NZ_JAYRCW010000133.1:0-4796 GCF_041909755.1 Sandaracinobacter sp. | reverse complement strand
AATGCCATCAGCGAAATGGCGGCCAAGGAGAAAGGCATCGTTTCCCCGGTGGCGGGCAAGGCGGAGATTCTCGTCGTTCCCGATCTGGAGGCCGGCAACATGCTGGCCAAGCAGCTTACCTTCCTGGGCGGCGCGGATGCGGCCGGCGTGGTGCTGGGCGCCAGGGTGCCCATCATCCTGACCAGCCGCGCCGACAGTCTGCGAACCCGCCTCGCGTCCTGCGCGGTTGCGGTGCTGCTGGCCCGCGCGAATACCAAGGCCGCCCCCGGGCTGGCAGTCCCGCAATGACCAGGGCCGTCGTCAGCCTGAATTCCGGATCGTCGAGCATTAAGTTCGGGCTCTATGAGCTCGATCCGAACGGTGCGCCTGTCCTGGCGGTTCGCGGCAAGATCGAGCGTATCGGCATTTCGCCCCGGCTTTCCATCCGCGATTCCGCCGGTGGTCAGCTGCTGGAACAGGAATGGCCGGGTGAAGCCGGCCTGACCCATGCCGATCTGCTGGTTTCGCTGTTCGACTGGGCTTCTACCCGCCTGACCGGCATCGAAGTGACCGCCATCGGCCATCGCGTTGTCCATGGGGGCACCGATTTCGTCAGCCCCTGCCTGATCGACGGCGACATCCTTGTCCGGCTGGACAGGCTTTGCCCTTTGGCGCCGCTGCACCAGCCGCACAACCTGTCGGCGATTCATGCCATCGCCCGCATTGCACCGGCGCTGCCGCAGGTGGCCTGCTTCGACACCGCCTTTCACAACGGGCGGCCGGCTCTGGCAAAACGCTTCGCAATCCCCCGCGCCCTGCATGATCAGGGAATCCAGCGCTACGGCTTCCACGGGCTGTCGTATGAATATATCGCCCGCCGCCTTGCCGAAGTGGATGCGGAAATGGCCGCAGGCCGGGTGATCGCGGCGCATCTTGGCAATGGCGCCTCCCTGTGCGCCATGTCGGCCGGCAAGAGCATGGATACCACCATGGGCTTCACGGCGCTCGACGGGCTGATGATGGGGACACGTTGCGGGACCATCGATCCCGGCGTGATCCTGCACCTGCAGGCCGAAATGGGAATGGCCGCCAAGGATGTAGAAAACCTGCTCTACAGCCGATCGGGGCTGCTCGGGGTATCGGGCCTCTCCAGCGACATGCGCGAACTGTCGCTCAGCGACCGGCCCGAAGCGGCCGAGGCGATCGATCTCTTCACATGGCGGGCGGCCCGGGAAGCCGGGGCATTGGCGTCGTCGCTCGAAGGCCTGGACGGGCTCGTCTTCACCGCAGGAATTGGCGAACATCATGCCGATGTCCGCGCCCGCATCTGCCGGCGTCTGCAATGGCTGGGGATTCGCATCGACGATGCCGCCAACACCGCCAACGCGCCCCTCATCAGCCTGGCGGACAGCCCGATCAAGGTCCGCATCATACCCACCGACGAGGAGCGCATGATTGCCCTTCACACCCTCTCTATTCTGAACGGACCTCAGGCATGATCATTTCGGCATCACCACTTGTCGATCTTCGCGGGAAGCGAGGGCTTGTCGTGGGCATTGCCAACGAAAGCAGCATTGCCGCCGGCTGCGCCAAGGCGTTCCGCCAGTGCGGCGCCCGCATCGCCGCAACGTATCTCAACGAAAAATCGAAGGACTGGGTGCTTCCGGTGGCGGATCGGCTTGATGTCGAATGGACGGCGCCCTGCGATGTGCGGGAGCCCGGTCAACTCGAAGCCCTTTTCGAAGAGGTGCGCACCCAATGGGGCGGGCTGGACTTCCTGCTTCATTCCATCGCCTTTGCGCCGAAGGAGGATTTGCACGGCCGGGTCGTGGATTGCTCTGCTGAAGGGTTCGCTGTGGCGATGGATGTTTCGTGCCACAGTTTCATCCGCATGGCGAAGCTGGCTGAGCCGCTGATGACGGATGGCGGCACGCTGCTGTGCGTGACCTTTTACGGATCTGAGCGGGTGGTGGAGCATTACAATCTGATGGGGCCGGTCAAGGCGGCGCTCGAAAGCGCGACCCGCTATATCGCTGCCGAACTGGGGCCCAAGGGCATTCGGGCCCACGCCATTTCGCCTGGCCCGATAGCCACTCGCGCGGCCAGTGGCATCAGCCGCTTCGACGAGTTGCTCGAGCGTGCCGCCGCGCAGGCGCCGCAAGGTGAAACCGTGGATGTGGAGGATGTGGGCGCTCTGGCGGCGTTCCTGGTCAGCAATGCGGCGAAGCGGATCACCGGCACCGTCATCCCCGTCGACGGCGGGCAGCATGTGCATGGATAGGCGCCCAGGCGAGCAACCGGGAAGGCCCCGGCGGCCCTTCACTCAAGCTGACCTGGTTCCGGGGCCGAGCGAGGGACGGTCGTGAGCGGTAGCATCGCGCTGTCCGTCCTGATGGCATCCGCACTCGCTTCCCAGCCGTCCGCTCCCCAGGCGGCTGCCGAAAGCTCCCTGGAGTTCATCATCAGCGAGGCCGCGCAGGACACAGGCGGTGGATCGGTCAACGTGTCCATCCGGGTGTTGAACAGCGGGGCCCAGCCGAAGGCCATATCCCTGCCCGCACGGATACAGGCCGAGCTTCAAAGCGGAAGCCATAAGCGTCAGGTCTGGCTCGTCAGGCGTGCACAGGATGAGGCGACGTTGACGCTGCCTGCAACGGGCTTTGCCCAGGCGCACTATCTGTTGCCGGAAGCGGGAGAGCCGTTGCCCGCGGGCAGCCTGCTGTCGATATCCGCCTGGTCAAGGCAACAGGTGGTGATTGCCCAAGATTTACTGGCCCGGAATGAGGTTGCCACGCTTTCCCCGCTTCCCACTGCGGAGGGATTTGCCGCCGATGCGCCGTTCTCCGACACCGCTCAAGCGGCCGGGTCGCCGGAACCCGTCCGGGGTGTCTCTACGGCGCATTCAGAGGGAAGCCCGTTTCTGGGCAACCTGTCCACATATGAGCCGATGTACATGGTCTATGGGCCGTCCAGTGCCGCAGAGGCCAAAATACAGATCAGCCTGAAATATCGCCTGTTTGGCTCCAGGCAGAGCAACGGGCTGTCGTCATCCTGGCGTGACGGGATGCATTTCGCCTTTACGCAGAAGATGTTCTGGGATCTGGGAGCGGATTCGTCGCCTTTCCGGAACATAGATTATATGCCGGAGCTGTTTTACCTTTCCCAGTCCGCCCAATTCGCAAACGGCATGAGCGTTGCGGGGCAGGCCGGCGTGAAGCATGAATCAAATGGCCGCGATGGCTCCGCCTCGCGCAGTATCAACATGCTTTACTTGGCCCCCATGGCCGCCATTCCACTGGACGACGGCTATCGGTTGATCTTTGCGCCCCGCCTTTCGTTCCTGATCGGGGACAAAAGCGACAACCCGGATATCCTGAAATACCGGGGCAACACCGCTGTATTCGTTGAACTCGGCAAGGACGAGGGCTTGAAGCTGGCTTCCACCGCGCGATTCAACTTCGGTTCCGGCAAGGGGTCCTTGTCCACCGATATTTCCTATCCGCTCACCAGGCTATTGGGAGGCGGCCCCGATTTCTACCTCTACGTCCAGAGCTTTATCGGCTATGGTGAAAATCTGCTGGAATATAATCACCATACCGCTCGTTTGCGGGCCGGGCTGGCGATCGTCCGATAAGCGTCGCACGCGAACCCGCGTCGGCCAGTGATTAAGCGACTGCGCGACACAGGCTCGAGAAATGCCACTGTCAGGCGGAACCGGCTCCGATGTTATCGGGCTGGCGCTTCGAGTGGCGCGTTGGAGGTGGGGGCGTCGATGCCGCCGCCCAACGCCGCATAAAGCGACACGCCGTTCTGCAGCGCCGCAGCGCGCAGCAGCAGGGTCTGCTCCGCCGAGAAAAGCGTACGCTCGGCATACAGCACTTCCAGATAGGTGAAACGCCATTTTCATAGCGCAACTCCGACACTTCGGCGAGCCGTCGCTGCACTGCTACCGTCTGCTCCTGCGCCTTGATCTGCTCTTGCAGGCGTCACCTCAAGCTTTGTACGCTGAACAACGATTTTCCGGACATAATGTGAACATTGGTGTCAGGCAGCGGCGCGAAGGTACTGGTAGAGGGTTTCGCGGCTGATGCCCATGTCGCGCGCGATGGTCGCCTTGCGTTCACCGGCGGCAACGCGGCGGTGCAGATCGGCAATCATCTCATCCGAGAGCGACCGTTTCCGCCCCCGATAGGCGCCGCGCTGCCGAGCGATCGCAATGCCTTCGCGTTGCCGTTCGCGGATCAGGGCGCGCTCGAACTCAGCAAACGCACCCATGACCGAGAGCATCAGATTGGCCATCGGGGAGTCCTCCCCCGAGAAGGACAGGCTTTCCTTCTCAAACTCGATCCGGATACCTCGCTTGGTGAGGCCCTGGACCAGCTTGCGCAGGTCATCCAGATTGCGGGCCAACCGATCCATGCTGTGGACGACGACGGTATCGCCTTCGCGGGCGAAAGTGAGCAGAGCCTCAAGCTGGGGGCGGTTGACGTCCTTGCCCGATGCCTTGTCGGTGAAGGTCCGATCGAGCGACTGACCTTCCAATTGGCGATCCACATTCTGATCGAACGTGCTGACCCGGACATAGCCGATCCGTTGCCCCTTCACTGCGCACTCTCTCCATCAAAATGTCAGGTTGAAATCTATGATACGCAACGACATTCGTCAACAAATTCCGTTTAGTACCCTAATCTGACAGAAACCGCGGTAGGGCTCTGTTGCAAAGATTGGCGGCAGTCAGAGGTAGGCTGTCGCTCTGCGCCGATCAGGCGGCTGCTGCGAAATGGTGGTTGAGCATGCCCATGGCCTCCGTCAGCGCC
>NZ_JAYRCW010000132.1:1322-4835 GCF_041909755.1 Sandaracinobacter sp. | reverse complement strand
CCATCCAGCAGGTCGCGATAGGCATCCGGATCCAGGCTGGCGTGGAACAGCGGGTCCCCCTGAAGGCGCCCGATCGCGACGCCGGCGGCCGGGCCGCTGTTGAACATCAACGCCGCGCCCGGCGCGGCGTGGTCCGCCAGCAACGCGATGGCCCGCCGCTGATCGTCCGCCGTCAGGTGGAACAGGCTGTCCCACGCCAGCACCCCCGGAAAGCGTCGGCCCAGCGCCAGCCTCCGCATGTCCATCAGGTGCGCGGCAGCGCCGGGCAGGTTGCGCCGGAACATCGCCAGCAGCTCCGGCGAACTGTCGACGCCGGTGACGGCATGGCCTGCAGCGGCCAGATACCGCGCGACCGGATCGCCCGATCCGCACCCCACGTCCAGAATGTCGCCCCCGGGCGCCACGGCGGCCAGGAACCGATCCATCCAGCCGCGCTCGGCAAACCGCCCGCGCCGCGCAGCCGCGAAGGCGGCGGCATGGCGGCGATACAGGCCGGTCACATCGGCGGCTGCCTCCGGCCCGCCTGCCTCGCGGTTGTCCGCCACCGCACCGCTCAATAGCGCCGCAGCAGCCCCGCCAGCTTGCCCTGGATCTTCACGCGAGAGGGGAGGTAGCGCTGCGGCTCATACAGGCTGTTGGCCGGGTCCAGCCGCACCATGCCCTTTTCCCGGTGGAAATATTTCAGCGTCGCGTCGGCATTGTCGATCAGCGCCACCACGATATCCCCCTCGCGCGCCTCGTCCGTCCGGCGGATCAGCGCGAAGTCCCCGTCGAAGATGCCGGCCTCGATCATGGAATCGCCGGAAACCTGCAACGCATAATGTTCGCCCGCGCCCAGCAGCGCCTGCGGCACGGCCAGCTGCTCATGATCCTCGATCGCCTCGATCGGCAGGCCGGCCGCGATCTTCCCGACCAGCGGAACCGCAATGGCGGGCGCATCCGCCGGCAGTGCTGCCGCCGCCTTGCGCGCCCGGGCCGCCGCCAGATCCGAAACCATCGCGCCGCCCGCCGCACCGGCCGCGCCCATCGCCGCCTGGCCCGCCGCAGGCGCCGAGACGCCCGGCTGCCCCATGCCCGGCAGGCGCGTCACCTCCAGCGCGCGGGCGCGGTTGGGCAGCCGCCGCAGGAACTGCCGCTCCTCCAGCGCCCCGATCAGCCTGTGCACGCCGGATTTGGATTTCAGGTCCAGCGCCTCCTTCATTTCCTCGAACGAAGGGGAAACCCCGGTTTCCGCCAGCCGCTGGTGAATGAACAGCAGCAGCTCATGTTGCTTGGAAGTCAGCATCGCGGCGCATTCCCATCATTCGTTCCACCCGGCGGGAACATGGGTGGAACATTAAGGGAACCAAGCGGAACAGGTCAAGGGGCTTGCGCGCCCCGTCAAATGGTCAGCACCGGAACGGATGCACCTGCCGCCAGAGCGGGCCCGTTTTCCGGCCGCACCAGCAGGGCATTCGCCCCGGCCAGCATGGAAAGCAGGCTGCTGTCCTGGCTCAAGGCCGGGGTGACCTCGCCGTCCGCCAGCCTGGCCCGCAGGAAGTGGCGGCGCGGCCCGTTCGCGGGCAGCGCCACTGTCGTCCGCGCCTCGCCAAGCCGGTCCACAGGGGCCGGGTCGCCGGCCAGCCGCTTCAGCAGCGGCACCAGGAACAGCCGCGCGCACACGAAGGCGGAAACCGGATTGCCCGGCAAACCCACCACCAGCCCGGCGCCCAGCCGACCGGCCATCAGCGGCTTGCCCGGCTGGATCGCCACTTTCCAGAAATCCAGCGCCGCGCCCGCCGCCAGCAATGCGGGCCGCACCAGATCATGATCGCCCACCGATGCGCCGCCCACCGTCACCAGCAGGTCGCAGCCGCGCTCTGCCCCAATTTCACCCCCCCCGATTCCGGCCGCCCCGATCCGCTCCGCCAGCGCCTCGGGCCGGTCCCCCGCGATGCCCAGGTCGGTCACCTCGGCCCAGGGCGACAGCAGCGCCGCCAGCATCAGCCCGTTCGATCCCACGATCTGCCCCGGCCCCGGCGGCGTGCCGGGCGGCACCAGCTCGTCGCCGGTCGACAGCAGCGCCACGCGTGGCCGCCGATGCACCGGCAGCGTCGCCAGCCCGGCGGCCGCCAGCAGCCCCAGCCGCGCCGGTGTCAGCCGCTCCCCGGCATGGGCCAGCAGCTGCCCTTCGGAAAAATCCGCGCCGCGCCGGCGGATATGCGCCCCTTCGCGCGGCGGCCCGTCGCCCGGAAAGCGCACCACCGTGCCCTCCCGCACGGCATCCTCCTGCACGGCGACGGTATCGGCGCCCGCAGGCACCTGCGCCCCGGTGAAGATGCGCACGGCCTCGCCTTCGCCCATCCGGCCTGCGAAGGGCGTGCCGGCTGCGGATTCGCCCACCAGCCGGAACGGCCCCGGCAACCCGGCAAAGCGGATCGCATAGCCGTCCATCGCGCTCATGTCGGCGGGCGGCTGGGTCAGCCGCGCCTGCACATCGGCGGCCAGCACAAGCCCGCCGCCATGCGCGACCGGCACCTCCTGCGCGGGCAGCGGCGCGCCCAGCGCAAGAACCCGCCCCAGCGCCTCGTCGAACGGGATCAGCCCCGCCATCGGCTCAGGGGGCGCGCCAGTCGCCGGATTTGCCGCCGCGCTTCTCCAGCAGCCGCACGCCGTCGATCCGCATGCCCCGGTCCAGCGCCTTCGCCATGTCATAGATGGTCAGCAGCGCCACCGAGGCGGCGGTCAGCGCCTCCATTTCCACCCCGGTCTGCCCGGTGGTGGAGACGCTTGCCGTCACGGCCACGCCGTCCGCATCCAGCGCCAGGTCGATCGTCACGCTGCTGATCGGCAGCGGATGGCACAGGGGGATCAGCTCTGCGGTGCGCTTTGCCGCCATGATCCCCGCGATGCGCGCGGTCGCCAGCACATCGCCCTTCTTCGCGCTGCCCTCGCGGATCGCGGCCAGCGCCTGCGCGGTCATGCCGATCCGGCCGCCCGCCACGGCCATCCGCGCGGTCACCGCCTTGCCGCCCACGTCCACCATCCGGGCCGCGCCCGTGTCATCCAGGTGGGTCAGCCCGCTCATCGGCCGCCCAGCAGCGCCCGCGTCGCGGCTTCCACATCGGCCTCGCGCATCAGCGTCTCGCCCACCAGGAAGGTCGTCACCCCGGCGGATTCCTCCAGCCGCAGCAGGTCGCCATGGCCCGCGATGCCCGATTCCGCGATCAGCAACCGGTCCTTCGGGGCGATCGCGGCCAGCCGTTCGGTCACGGCCAGGTTCACCATCATCGTCTTCAGATTGCGGTTGTTCACGCCGATCAGCGGGGTCTTCAGACGGCAGGCGCGTTCCAGCTCGGCCTCGTCATGCACCTCGGCCAGCACGTCCAGGCCGATCTCCATCGCCCCGGCCTCCAGCTCGGCCATCAGCCCGTCGTCCAGCGCGCCCACGATCAGCAGGATCGCGTCCGCGCCCAGGCTGCGCGATTCCCGGATCTGGTAGGGATCGACGATGAAGTCCTTGCGCAGCGCCGG
>NZ_JAYRCW010000132.1:0-1312 GCF_041909755.1 Sandaracinobacter sp. | reverse complement strand
GCATGGCGCGCCAGCGCCAGATAGGCGTCCTTGCCCTGGAAATAGGGCTCGTCCGTCAGCACCGAAAGGCAGGTCGCCCCGGCCGCCTCATAGGCAACGGCGATGGCTTCCGGGTCGAACTGCGGCCGGATCAGCCCCTTGGATGGGCTCGCCTTCTTCACTTCCGCGATCAGGCCAAAGCGGCCGGCCGCGCGCGCCGCCAGCAGCGCGGCGGCGAATCCGCGCGGCGGCCCGAAGGCGCCCAGCGCCAGCGAATCCGCCGGTCGCACGGCCTTGCGCGCCGCCACATGCGCGCGCTTGGCCTCCAGTATCGGTTGCAGCCGGTCACCCATGTCAGGCCCTTAGCGGAAAGACAGAAACTGCGCGAGGCGGTCCGCCGCCGCCCCGCCGTCCAGCGCGTCGCGCGCTTCGGCCAGCGCGTCGGGCCAGCCCCGTCCGGCCACCGTCAGCGCGGCGGCCGCATTTGCCAGCACGATATCCCGATAGGCCGCGCGGCCCCGGCCCCGGAACAGGTCCAGAAGGGCGGCGGCGTTTTCCGCCGGGTCGCCGCCCGCAATCGCCTCGCGCGGGTGGCGTGAAAGGCCGTGCGCCTCGGGCACGAAGTCCTCTTCGGAAAGCCCGCCCGTCCCGCCGCGCACCAGCAGGCTGCCGGCATGAACGGCGATCTCGTCCAGCCCGCCGCCATGCACGGTCAGCACGCTGTCGGCGCCCAGCGCCAGCGCCGCTTCCGCGACGGGCCGGGTCCAGTGCGGCGCGAACACGCCGATCATCTGCCGCCTCACGCCCGCCGGATTGGCGAGAGGCCCCAGCAGGTTGAAGATGGTGCGCCGCCCCAGCGCCCGGCGGATCGGGGCCACCCGCGCCAGCGCCGGATGATGCGCCTGCGCGAACAGGAAGGCGACGCCCGTTTCCCTCAGCGAGGCTTCGGCCCGCGCCACGGGCAGGTCGGGCCGCCAGCCCAGCGCCTCCAGCACGTCCGCCGTGCCGCAGCGCGAGGACGCGCCCCTGTTGCCATGCTTGGCGACCGGCACGCCGCACGCCGCAACCACGAAGGTGACGGCGGTGGAGACGTTCAGGCTGTGCGATCCGTCCCCCCCGGTGCCGCACACGTCGATGGCGCCGTCCTGCCCCTCCACGGGCCGCATCCGCGCCCGCATCACCCGCGCGGCCGCCGCGATTTCGGCGGGCGTCTCGCCCCGGTCCGCCAGCGCGACAAGGAAGGCGGCGATGTCGGCGTCGGCAAGGTCCGCGCCCAGAATCCGGTCGAAGGCGTCGGCTGCGGCCTCCGGATCCAGCGGCCGCAGCGGGTCTG
>NZ_JAYRCW010000131.1:0-4843 GCF_041909755.1 Sandaracinobacter sp. | reverse complement strand
CGCGCGCCCGGGTGGGGGGGGGGGGGTCATTGCCGGCTCCCTGCCCCGGCCTGGCGGGCCCCGGCGGGCCCCGCCGGGGGGTCGCGAACCCGGCGGGCACTCGGCCGATACGCTTGCGAGGGCGGGCAAGCTTTCCGGTGACCGGCCGTTACAGGGGGAGAAGCAAGGCGCGTGCCAACCGGCCGCGCCTTGGGTGCGGCTGCCTGTGGACAAGGAAGGGCGTCAATTGTCTGGCGCGCCGGGGCCGTGAAGCGTCAGGAAATTGACGCCTGCGGCCGGGCCGCCGGGTCAGTCGGACAGGGGCTTGCCGCGCCCCGACTTGATGTCCGACCGGCGCTTCTTGCTGTCGAGCCGTCGCGCCTTCGCGGCCTTGCCGGGCTTCGTCGGGCGGCGCGCCTTGGGGGCGATGGCCGCCTTCGCCAGCAGGTCCACCAGCCGCTGGATCGCATCTTCCCGGTTCATCGCCTGGGTGCGGAACCGTTCCGCGAAGATCAGGATTTCGCCCGCGTCGGTGAAGCGCGAGCCTGCCAGCGCCGCCGCCCGGGCCTTTACGGCGGCGGGGAGAGAAGGGGAATTGGCGAGATCGAAGCGCAGTTCGACGGCCGTGGAGACCTTGTTGACGTTCTGCCCGCCGGGGCCGGAGGCGCGCACGAAGCGCAGCGACAGTTCATCCGCGTGGATGGCAAGGCCCCGGTTGATCGGGATCCAGCCTGTCATCCGCGGATGGCGCGGCGGATGCAGATCATCGCGCCGAGGAAGCCGGCCGCCATGGCTGCCGCCATCGCCAGCGGGCCTGCCGCGGCGAAGGGGGCGGTGATCGCGCTGGCGAGCGCGCCGAACAGGAACGAGCCTGCGCCGATGAGGGCGGAGATGGACCCGGCCCGGTGCGGCATCGCGCCGAGCGCCAGCGCCGAGGCATTGGCCGATACGAAGCCGTAGCTGCCCAGCCCGAAGAAGAGCAGCGCCATGGTGACGGCCATGTCATCCACCCCGACGGCCGACAGCCCCAGCAGCAGCGTGGCGAAGGCGAGTGCCGCCGCAGAGCCCCTTCGGGCGATGAGGGCGGGCGGCCAGCGTGTCAGCGCGGCCCGGTTCAGCTGCGAGGCGATGACGAGGCCGAGCGCGTTCAGCGCGAAGATCCAGCCGAAGGCGGACGGCGGCCGGGCATAATGTTCGATGAAGAGCGCGGGCGAGGCCGAGACATAGGTGAAGAGCGCGGCACTGTTGAACGCGCCCGCGCCGACGAAGCTGAGGACGCGCCGGTCCGCCAGCGCGGCGCGATAGCTTTGCAGCGGGGTTTCGCCGGCTGCCTGTGCGGCGGTGGCGGCGGTGCGGCTTTCGGGCAGGCGGAACAGCACGGAGACGCCGACGATCAGGCCGAAGGCGGCCAGCACCAGGAAGATGGATTCCCAGCCCCAGCGCGCCAGCAGAAGTGCGCCGCCGGTGGGCGCCAGCATGGGCGCGATGGCCAGCACCAGGAAGGTCAGGCTGAACAGGCGGGCGGATTCGGTGGTGTCGTAGCGGTCGCGGATGACGGCGCGGGCGATCACCAGCCCGGCGCTGGCGCCCAGCCCCTGCACGAAGCGGCCGGCGGCCAGTGCCTCGATCGAGGGCATGCGCGTGAGCGCGAGGGAGGCGAGCGTGTAGAGCAGGATTCCGGCCAGCAGCGGCGGGCGGCGGCCGACCCTGTCCGACAGCGGCCCCCAGCCCAGCTGGCCGATCGCCATTCCGGCCAGGAACGCCGACATGGTGAGCTGGGCCGCAGCCGGGCTGGCGCCGAAGTGGCGCGCGATATCGGGCAGCGCCGGCAGGTAGAAATCGATGGAGACCGCCCCGAAGGCCGTCAGCGCGCCGGCCAGAAGGACGAAGCCAAGGGTGGGGCGGCGGGACTCGACGGGGGCGTGCATCGCGGTGCGCCTAGCATGGGGGAAGCGCCTTGGCACCCGTGCTGCGCTCGCGTAACGGGCAGCCATGCAATTTCGGGACGGAGACGGGCAATGACGGCAGCAGGCGCGACGGCAACCGGCGGAGAGACATCGCCCGCAAAGCCCTGGCCTCGGTTCGACTGGGCCGATCCCGCGCTGATCGAGCTGGAGCTGACGCAGGAAGAGCGGATGGTGCGCGACACCGCGCGCGCCTTCGCGGAACAGCATCTGGCCCCCATCGTGACGCAGGCGAACCGGCACGAGACGAGCGATCCCGCGTTGATGAAGGCCTTCGGGGAGGCGGGTCTGCTGGGGCCGACGATCCACGGCTATGGCTGCGCAGGCGTTTCCTATGTCGCCTATGGGCTGATCGCGCGCGAGGTGGAGCGGGTTGATTCGGCCTATCGCTCGGCCTTTTCGGTGCAATCCTCGCTCGTGATGTATCCGATCTGGGCCTATGGCACCGAGGCGCAGCGGCAGCAGTGGCTGCCGAAGCTGGCATCGGGCGAATGGATCGGCGCCTTCGGCCTGACCGAGCCGGACGCCGGATCGGACCCGGCCGGCATGAAGACCCGCGCGGTGAAGACGGCGGACGGCTTCCGGCTGACCGGCGCGAAGATGTGGATCACCTCCAGCCCCTATGCGCATCTGTTCGTGGTGTGGGCGAAATGCGACCTGGGCGATGGCGCGGGCGAGCAGATCCGGGGTTTCGTGCTGCTGCGCGGCGACAAGGGGCTTTCCACGCCGAAGATCGAGGGCAAGTTCAGCCTGCGCGCCTGGGTGACGGGCGAGATCGTGCTGGCGGATGTGGATATTCCGGCCGACCGGCTGCTGCCGAACGTGGCCGGGCTGAAGGGACCGTTCGGCTGCCTGAACAATGCGCGCTATGGCATCGGCTGGGGCGCGATGGGCGCAGCCGAGTTCTGCTGGCATGCGGCCCGGCAATATACGCTGGACCGCAAGCAGTTCGGCCGGCCGCTGGCGGCCACCCAGCTGGTGCAGAAGAAGCTGGCCGACATGCAGACGGAAATCACTTTGGGGCTGTTGCTGGCGCTGAGGTCGGGCCGGTTGATGGATGCGGGGAAGCTGGCGCCGGAGGCCATTTCGCTGCTGAAACGCAACAACTGCGGAAAGGCGCTGGAGATCGCGCGCGTTGCCCGCGACATGCATGGCGGCAACGGCATTTCGGACGAGTTCGGCGTGATCCGCCACGCCATGAACCTGGAAGCCGTGAACACCTATGAAGGCACGCACGATGTGCATGCGCTGATCCTGGGCCGGGCGCAGACGGGGCTTCAGGCCTTTTCGTGACGCGGCTTCTCGCGATTTCGTCCACGGGGGGGCACTGGGTGCAGCTGAACCGGCTGATGCCCGCGTTCGAGGGGTGCGAGGTGCACTGGGCCTGCACCAGCCCCGATCACGAGGCGCGGCTTCGCGTGGCGGCGAAGCGGCTGGGGCAGGGGGTGGCCAGCTACACCGCCATCACCGACGCCAACCGCTGGACCAGGATGAAGCTGGTGAAGCAGATGCTGGAGACGGTGGCGCTGCTGATCCGGGTGCGGCCTGACGTGATCGTGACGACGGGCGCGAGCGTGGGATTCTTCGCGATCCGGGCCGGCAAGCTGATGGGTGCGCGCACCTGCTGGATCGACAGCATCGCCAATGGCGACGAGCTTTCGCTTTCGGGGGCGAAGGCGGGGCCGCACGCCGACCTGTTCCTGACGCAGTGGCCGCATGTGGCGAAGCCGGGCGGGCCGGACTATCGGGGTGCGGTTCTGTGATTTTCCTGACGGTGGGCACGCAGGAGCCGTTCGACCGGCTGGTGAAGGCGGTGGACGACTGGGCCGGCAGCCATGACGTGCCGGTGTTCGGCCAGCTGGGGCGGCTGGAGCCGGGCAGCTATCGGCCGCGGAACTTTCCGTTCGAGCCCTTCATTTCGGCGGACGAATTCCAGGAACGGGCGGAAAGCTGCACCCTGATGGTGGCGCACGCGGGGATGGGATCGATCATCTCCGCGCTGACGATGGCGAAGCCGCTGCTGATGATGGCGCGCCGCGCTTCGCTGGGGGAGCATCGCAACGAGCATCAGCTGGCGACGGCGGCGCGGTTCGCCGGGCGCGCGGGGCTGCATGTGGCGGCCGACGAAGGAGCGGTGGGCCCGCTGATCGACCGGCTGCTGCGGGATGCGCGCGATCCTTCGGGGGCGATTTCGCCCTATGCCCAGCCGGAGCTGATCGCGGCGCTGAAGGATTTCATTCGCGGCGCTTAACGCGTAGGATTTGCCCATGCTGCAGAAATCGCCAGACGCGCCGCCCCGCAAAACCCGGTTCGTACCTTCGCGCCGGGGGTTCCTGATCGGCGCGGGAGCAACGCTGGGCCTTGTCGTGGGCTATGCGCTGTGGCCGCGCAGCTGGCCCAACGCCTGGGAAGCGGGTGACGGCGAGACGCTGCTGGGCCCCTGGGTGAAGATCGGCCCGGACGGCCGGGTGACGGTGCCGGTGCCGCAGGCGGAGATGGGGCAGGGCGTGATGTCCGGCTTTGCGCAGATCGTGGCGGACGAACTGGGCGCGAACTGGCAGATGATGGCGGTGGAGCCCGCCCCCTGGCACCCGGCCTATGCCAATGTGGGCATGGTGCGCGAGGGAACCGCCGGGTTGCCGGCGGTGGTGCGCGGGCTGGCGGCACGGGTGGGCGAGGAAGCCGTGCGGCGGATGAACCTGCACCTGACGGGCGGCAGCACCAGCATCAAATCCTATCATGATGATCTGCGGCGGGCGGCCGCGGAAGCGCGCGCGCGGCTGGAGATGGCTGCGGCCGACGAATGGGGCGTCGCCGCCGGCGAGGTTCACACCGAGAACGGCTTTGTCGTCTATAAGGCGAACCGGATGGCCTTTGCCGATGCGGCAAAGCTGGTGGAC
>NZ_JAYRCW010000130.1:0-4849 GCF_041909755.1 Sandaracinobacter sp. | reverse complement strand
CCGCCACCTGGAACGCAAGGCCCTCGCGGAACGCTTCGGTGCCAAGGCCGAAATCCGTGGAATAGCTGGAGAGATCGCCCCCCATCGCCACGATGTCGGCCAGGATGCGGCTCTTGTTCTCGTCCACATAGGCCTGTGCGACCCGGTCGGCGTTGTCCAGCACCGTCTTGGCCTGATCCGAAAACCAGAACTGCACGCCGAACTGGAACAGCAGCGACGCGAAGACGACGACAAGGATGGTCGGCGCCGCGGCCAGCGCCGCGAACAGCGCCACAAGCCGCACATGCAGCTGCGCGCCGGCCCGCCCCGCCCTGCGGTTCGCGATGAGGATCGCGACCCGCCGCCCGATCAGCAGCAGCAGCGCCAGCAGCGGCAGAAGGTTCGCGACAAGCAGCAGCGTGACCAGCTGGGGCGAGAAGCCCTCCGCCGGCGCGCGCTGCCCCGTCAGCACCGCATAGGATGCAAGGCCGACGACGACGGCGACCACCGCAAAGACGATTTCCAGCGCCGGGAACTGATCGGGGTTGGCGGCCCAGCGGCCGAATCTGCGGCGCGCCAGCCGGAACCGCAGTGCGGCGCGCTGGCTCAGGGATCCGCCGGCTGGGGGCATTGGCGGCTGTTAGCAGAGCATCGTTGCCGGATAAACACAGTTTTCGTCACACTGCGACGAATGGGCGACTCCCGCGCCTGTCAGCCGCCCCGTCGGCCGGTCTGCGGCTCGACACCGCGATCGGTCAGCATCTTGCGCAGGGTGTTGCGGTTCACGCCCAGCAATCGTGCCGCCTTCAGCTGGTTGCCGCGCGTCAGCAGCAGCGCGGTTTCCAGCAACGGCCGCTCGAATTCCGCCAGTAGCCGGTCGTAGAGGCCGTCTTCGGGCGGCTCGGCCGCTTGCGCCACATGGCGATCCAGCCATTGCGCCACCAGCGATTCCAGCGAGCCGTTGCCCGCGATCGGTTGCCCGGGCACGGAGGGCCGCTCCTGCGGCAGGTCCGCCCGCGCGATCCACAGTTCCGCAACCGCTGCCGTCACCAGCTCGTCGCGCGCCAGCGCCGCCAGCCGCCGCATGGCATTTTCCAGCTCGCGCACATTGCCCGGCCAGCTCTGTTCCATCAGCCAGGCCACGGCGCTGGCGTCCAGCGCCTTGCGCGGAAGCCCTTCCGATGCGGCCCGGTCCAGGAAGTGCCGGGCCAGTTCCGGGATATCCTCCCGCCGGGCGCGCAGCGGCGGCAGGCGGATGGGCACCACGTTCAGCCGGTAATAGAGATCCTCGCGGAACATGCCCGCGTCGATCAGGCGGCGCAGATCCTTGTGCGTGGCGGCCACGATCCGCACGTCGGCCTTCATCGCGCGGGTGCCGCCCACCATCATATATTCGCCGGATTGCAGCACCCGCAGCAGCCGCGTCTGCGCATCCATCGGCATGTCGCCGATCTCGTCCAGGAACAACGTGCCGCCCTGCGCCTGTTCGAAGCGGCCGGTCGATCGCGCCGCGGCGCCGGTGAAGGCGCCCCGTTCATGCCCGAACAATTCCGTCTCGATCAGTTCGCGCGGGATCGCCGCCATGTTGATCGCCACGAACGGCCCGGTGCGGCGCGGCCCCAGATCATGCAGCGCCCGCGCCACCAGTTCCTTGCCCGTGCCGCTTTCGCCCAGCACCATCACCGTCAGGTCGGTCGGGATCACCCGCGCAAGCGTGCGATACACTTCCTGCATCGCGGCCGAGCGGCCGATCATCGGCAGGGGCTCGCCCTCATCGGCGCCGCGATGGGCGGCCGCGGGCAGGCCCTTGCTTTCATAAGCACTCTGAACTGTTCTCGTCAATTCATTCAGATCAAATGGTTTTGGCAGATAATCAAATGCGCCCTGCTCGGTCGCCCGCACCGCCGTGGAGAGCGTATTCTGCGCGCTCATCACGATCACCGGCAGATCGGGCCGCCGCGCCGTCACCAGCGGGATCATGTCCAGCCCGTTGGCGTCGGGCAGCAGCACGTCCGTTACCAGAACGTCGCCCACCCCTTCCTCGATCAGCTTCCACAAACCGGCCGCGCTGTCCGTGGTGCGCACGATGTGGCCCGATCGCTGCAACGCCTGCCGCACCACGGTGCGGATTCCGGCGTCGTCGTCGACAACGATGATGGTGGCAGGGTCGTTCATCTGGGTTCCGGGGCCAGCGGCAGAAGGATGCGGAACACGGTGCGGCCCGGCTGGCGATCGCATTCCACGATGCCGCCATGATCGCCCACCACCTTGGCGACCAGCGCCAGCCCAAGCCCGGTTCCGCCCGGCTTGGCGCTCACGAAGGGTTCGAACAGGTGATCCGCGATGGTTTGCGGCGGGCCTTCGCCCTCGTCGATCACGCACACTTCCAGCGGCAGCGAAATGCGCGCGCCGGTTGCATGGGCGCGAACGCGGAACCCCTGCCGGAATGCCGTCGTCAGCGTGATCGCGCCGCCTGGCGGAGAGGCTTCCACGGCGTTCTTCACAAGGTTCAGGAACGCCTGGATCAGCGCATCGCGGTTGCCCAGAACGGGCGGCAGAGACGGGTCATAGCGTTCGCGGAACTGCATGTCCTTGCCGAACCCGGCTTCCGCCAGCATCCGCACATGCCCCAGAACCGCATGGATATTTTCCTGCGTCAGGCTGGGTGGCCGGGTGTCGGTGAAGCCTTCCATACGGTCGATCAGCGCGCGCACCCGATCCACCTCGGAAATGATCAGGCCGGTCAGCTCGCGGCTGTCCTGATCCAGCGCTTCCCCCAGCAGCTGGGCGGCGCCGCGAATGCCGGACAGCGGGTTCTTGATCTCGTGCGCCAGCATCGCCGCCACGCCTTCGGCAGAGCGGGCCGCGCCCTGCTGGCCCTTCTGCCGGTCCACCAGAGAGGTCACGGCGCGCGGCTGGAAGCTGAGCGCCAGCCAGCCATCCTGATCCGGCAGACGGCCCACCAGCACATCGGCGCGCGCGCGGCGGCCGCCCAGGAACTCGATCACCAGATCATAGGCGGCAATGTCGGTGCGGCTGGCGCGCGCTTCATCCACCAGCGCGCGAACCGGGCTGTCTTCAGGGAACAGCTGCGCCCAGCCCTTTTCCATCATCAGCGTCTGCGAGACGTTCAGGAAGGTTTCCGCCGCCGAATTGGCGAGCGCGACGCGGCCATCCGGGCCCAGCAGCAGCATGGGCGCGGGCAGCGCGTTCCAGATATCGGTGGGATGCGGCAGCGCCGCGGCGCGCGGCCGGGCGGGAACCGCGGCCGCCGTGGTCACGCGGCAATGCCAAGCGGCGCGGAGGCCCGGTCCAGCTGGGCGGCATAGAAATCCCGCAGCATGGAGATCACCACATCCGCGTCGGGGATCATGTTGACCTTGTTGCGGAATTCGGCCGACGACGGCAGGCCCTTCGTGTACCAGCCCAGATGCTTGCGCGCCACGCCCACGCCATGCTCGCGCCCATAGAGATCCAGCATGGCTTCATAATGTTCCAGCACCAGGTCTCGCTGTTCGGCCAGAGTAGGCGCATCCGGAACGGGCGCGCCCTCCAGCGCGGCCATCACCTGCGCCAGCAGCCAGGGCTTGCCATAGGCGCCCCGCCCCACCATCACCCCGTCCGCGCCCGACTGGCGCAGCGCGTCCAGCGCGTCCTGGGGCGAGTTGATGTCGCCGTTCACGATCACCGGCAGCGAAACCGCCTGCTTCACCTTCGCCACAAAGGCCCAGTCGGCCGTGCCCGAATAGAGCTGGTTGCGGGTGCGGCCGTGCACCGTGATCAGCTTCACGCCCAGATCTTCCGCAATGCGGGCCAGTTCCGGCGCATTCAGGCTTTCGTGGCACCAGCCCATTCGCATCTTCAGCGTCACCGGCACCTGAACCGCTTTCACGGTGGATTCAATCAGTTGGGCGGCAAGGGGAAGATCGCGCATCAGGTGCGAACCGGCATGGCCGTTCACGATCTTCTTCACGGGGCAGCCCATGTTGATGTCGATGATGGCGGCCCCGCGCTGTTCGTTCAGCTTGGCGGCCTCTGCCATCACGCGCGGTTCGCAACCGGCGAGCTGCATGGAGACCGGCTCCTCGCTGGGGTCCCACGCGGCTTTCTGCAGGGATTGCCGCGTTTCGCGCACCATCGCTTCGGAGGCGATCATCTCCGTGACGGTCAGCCCGGCGCCATAGCGTTTCACCAGCGTGCGGAAGGGCCGGTCGGTCACGCCCGTCATGGGCGCGAGGACAACCGGGCTGTCGATCCGCACCGGACCGATCTGAAGGGGCGCAAGCTTTGTCATGGTCTGCCTAAAAATGAGGCACGCACATAGGCGAGCCACCCCTTTTCGGCAAGAGCGGGAGCGCCTATGGCGGCGCGATGTCGAACGGCTCCCCCCCTGGAAGCGCCGCCGCCCTGATCGTGGCGGCCGGGCGCGGCGTGCGCGCCGGCGGCGAGATGCCCAAGCAGTATCGCCTGCTGGGCGGCAAGCCGATCCTGCGCTGGTCGGCCGAGGCCTTTGCCGCGCACCCCGCCGTCGGCCCGATCCATGTGGTGGTGGCCGAAGGCGAAGAATCGCGCGCGGGGGAAATCCTCTCCGGCCTGCCCGTTTCGGTGGGGCGCGGCGGCGCATCCCGTCAGGAGTCGGTGCGGCTTGGCCTGGACCAGCTGGCGGCACAGGCGCCCGCGCAGGTGCTGATTCACGATGCGGCGCGCCCCCTGCTGGCCGCATCCCTGATCGATAAGGTGCTGGCGGGGCTGTCGGATGCCCCGGGAAGCTGCCCTGCCCTGCCCGTGGTGGACAGCCTGCGCCGCGGCGGTGACAGGATCGAGGGCGAAGTGCCACGCGAGGGCCTGTGGCGGGTGCAGACCCCGCAAG
>NZ_JAYRCW010000129.1:0-4949 GCF_041909755.1 Sandaracinobacter sp. | reverse complement strand
GTCATCGGCCGCTCCAACATCGTCGGCCGGCCGATGGCGTCGCTGCTGATTTCGGCCTCTGCCACGGTGACGGTGGCGCACAGCCGCAGCCGGGACCTGCCCGCCCTCACCCGCCGCGCCGACATTGTGGTGGCTGCCGTGGGGCGGCCGGAAATGGTGCGCGGCAGCTGGCTGAAGCCGGGCTGCACCGTGATCGACGTGGGCATCAACCGGGTTGCGAAGGAAAGCGGCACGGGAACCCGGCTGGTGGGCGACGTGGCCCTTTCCGAGGCCGCCGATGTCGCCGCCCATATCACCCCGGTGCCGGGCGGCGTGGGGCCGATGACGATCGCCTGCTTGCTGGAAAACACGCTGAAGGCGGCGTCGCGCGGATGAGCTTTCCCTGGGATCTCTTCGTTTCGGCGCTGGTGACGCTGCTGGTGGTGATCGATCCGCCCGGCGCAGCGCCCATCTTCGCCAGCCTGACGACGCGGTCCACCCAGCAGGCGCGCCGCGGCATGGCGATCCGCTCGGTCGCGATCGCGTCGGTGATCCTGATCGGGTTCGCGGCGTTTGGGGAACCCTTCCTTCGCGCGCTGGGGATCAGCCTGGATGCCTTCCGCGTGGCGGGCGGCATCATGCTGTTCCTGATCGCCCTGGACATGGTGTTCGAAACGCGCGTGAAGCGCCGGGAAGAACGGGCCAAGGCCGTGAACGACGAGGAATCCGAGGATGTCTCGGTGTTCCCGATGGCGATGCCCATGATCGCGGGGCCAGGCTCCATCGCGGCGGTGATGCTGCTGACGTCGAAGGCCAGCGGGCCGATGGAAACGATCGCCGTGTGGCTGGCGCTCGCCATCGTCCTTGCGCTGACGCTGGTCGCGCTGCTGGCGGCAGGCCCGATCATGCGCCGCGTGGGCAGCAAGGTGGAGGCGATGATCACGCGCCTGCTGGGGGTGATCCTGGCCGCGCTCGCCGCGCAGATCGTGATCGACGGGCTGAAGAGCGCCTTTGCCTGACAGGCTTCGGGTGCAGCATGGTTAACGGCTGGAAGGCTTAAGCTGCGGATTTCTGTCAGGAAATCTGACAGCATTGGCGATGCCGGCACGCGATCCATCGGCGCAAGTCCTTTGGGGCGCACGGGTTCCCCTTGTTGGCACGATTCCTGCATCGACCCTGCCACGCGACGGGAACACCGCCGCATCAGGGTTGGAGGAAGACGAATGCGCATTCTGATCGGGGCCGCGGTTGCCGCCCTTCTGGCCACGCCGGCATCGGCCGGCTGGTTCGTGAACTATGAAAATGCCGGCGTGCAGAACACAACCGCCGGCTTCACCACGTCGGGCGTCGAGACGTTCGAAGGCCAGACCGTCGGCAGCGCCGCCAATTTCGTGACCGATTTCGGCACGGGCGGCGCGATCGTCGCCACCTACAGCGGCGGCCGGATCGACAACGCCAACCAATATGGCTCGGCGCAGGGCAGCGGCAAGCATGTCGTGACCTTCTCGAACATGGCGCCGATCGACATCAACTTCACCACCACGCTGCCCGAAGGCCTGACCTATTTCGGGTACTGGCTGTCGGCGCTGGATGGCGGCAACCGGCTGGAGTTCTACAACGGCGCGACGCTGCTCGCCTCTGTCACGCCCGGCTCCGTCACGGGTGACATCGGCGCCTGCCCGACCAGCTATTGCGGCAACCCGAATCCGCCCTTCCTGGGGCAGAACAGCGGGGAGCCCTATGCCTTCCTGAACGTCTATTTCACGGGCGGCGACACTTATGACCGCATCCGGATCTATCAGGTCGGCGGTGGCGGGTATGAATCCGACAACCACACGGTCGGCTACTACACGTCCATCGGCGGCGTGCCGGAACCGGCGACCTGGGCGATGCTGATCACCGGCTTCGGCCTGGTCGGCATGGCGGCCCGCCGTCGCAAGGGCGTCGCGGTCCACGCCCTCGCCTGATCCCGGGGCATTTCCCGGAAGGGGGCAGATCAGGGGCGCCGGAAGCACCGCTTCCGGCGCCCCTTCCTTTTTCAGCCCGGACGGTCGCGGATTTCGGCCCCGCCGAAAGCCGCCCCTTGCACTTTCGCTGCAGCATGGTGACATTCAGGCCGTAAGCCATGAGTCTTTCGCTCTTGGCAGGTCAGGAAGGTCTGATGCCCTCATTCTCCAGAGACCTTGAATCCACCCTCCACAACGCGCTCGCCGAGGCCAGCCGCCGGCGCCACGAATATGCAACGCTCGAACATCTGCTGCTGGCGCTGATCGGCGACACCCATGCCTCCGTCGTGATGAAGGCCTGCGGCGTCGATCTGGACGAACTGTCTGCGCAGGTCACCCGCTATCTCGACACCGAACTGGGCAGCCTGAAGGCCGACAGCTCGGTCGATCCGTCCCCCACCGCCGGATTCCAGCGGGTGGTGCAGCGGGCCATCCTGCATGTGCAATCCTCCGGCCGGGAGGAAGTGACGGGCGCGAACGTGCTGGTCGCGCTGTTCTCGGAACGGGAAAGCCACGCCGTCTATTTCCTGCAGCAGCAGGACATGACGCGCCTGGATGCGGTTTCCTACATCAGCCACGGCATCGCCAAGACCCCGGGCATGTCCGAACCCAAGACGCCCAAGGGCGCCGAGGAACAGCCCGAAGTGCGGGAGGACAAGCGCGAGGGGCGGCAGAAGGCCCCGGAATCGGCGCTGAAGCAGTTCACCGTGAACCTCAACGAGAAGGCGCGGTCCGGCAAGATCGACGTGCTGATCGGCCGCGAGGCAGAGGTGGACCGCACCATCCAGATCCTGTGCCGCCGCTCGAAGAACAACCCGCTCTATGTGGGGGACCCCGGCGTCGGCAAAACCGCCATTGCCGAAGGGCTGGCCTTGAAGATCATCGAGGGCGAGGTGCCCGACGTGCTGAAGCCCGCCACCATCTATGCGCTGGACATGGGCGCGCTGCTGGCGGGCACGCGCTATCGCGGGGATTTCGAGGAGCGGCTGAAGAATGTGGTGGCCGAGCTGGAAAAGCTGCCGCACGCCGTTCTCTTCATCGACGAGATCCACACCGTGATCGGGGCGGGCGCCACGTCGGGCGGCGCGATGGACGCTTCCAACCTGTTGAAGCCTGCGCTTTCGGGCGGGTCGATCCGCTGCATCGGCTCCACCACCTACAAGGAGTTCCGCAATCACTTCGAGAAGGACCGCGCCCTGCTGCGCCGGTTCCAGAAGATCGACGTGAACGAACCCACGGTCGAGGACACGATCAAGATCCTGACCGGGCTGAAGCCCGCCTTCGAGAAGCACCACCGGGTGCGCTACACGCCCGACGCCATCAAGTCGGCGGTGGAGCTGTCCGCGCGCTACATCAACGACCGCAAGCTGCCCGACAAGGCGATCGACGTGATCGACGAATCGGGCTCGGCGCAGATGCTGGTGCCGGAAGCCAGGCGCAAGCGGGTGATCGGCGTGAAGGAGATCGAGGCCGTCGTCGCCACCATGGCGCGCATCCCGCCGAAATCCGTTTCCACCGACGACAAGAAGGTGCTGGAGAATCTGGAGGCAGACCTGAAGCGGGTCGTCTTCGGGCAGGACAAGGCGATCGGCCTGCTGGCATCTGCCATCAAGCTGAGCCGCGCGGGCCTGCGCGAACCGAACAAGCCCATCGGCAACTATCTGTTCTCTGGCCCGACGGGCGTGGGGAAAACCGAAGTCGCCCGCCAGCTGGCGGCCATCCTGGGCATTCCGCTGACCCGGTTCGACATGTCGGAATATATGGAGCGCCACTCGGTCAGCCGGCTGATCGGCGCGCCGCCGGGCTATGTCGGCTTCGATCAGGGCGGGCTGCTGACGGATGCGGTGGATCAGAACCCGCACAGCGTGCTGCTGCTGGACGAGATCGAGAAGGCGCACCCGGACCTGTTCAACATCCTGCTGCAGGTGATGGACAACGGGAAGCTCACCGATCACCACGGAAAGACGGTGGATTTCCGCAACACCATCCTGATCATGACGACGAATGCCGGCGCCGCCGACATGGCGCGCGAAGGCATCGGCTTCGGCGCGGGCCAGCGCGTGGGCGAGGACGAGGAAGCGATCAAGCGCATGTTCACGCCGGAGTTCCGCAACCGGCTGGATGCGATCGTGCCCTTCGATTACCTGCCGCCCGCCATCGTGGCGCGGGTGATCGACAAGTTCATCATCCAGCTGGAGATGCAGCTGGCCGAACGCGATGTGCATATCGCCCTTGAGGACGACGCACGGGACTGGCTGATCGAGCGCGGCTACGACCGGCTCTATGGCGCGCGACCGCTGGGCCGGCTGATCCAGGAATCGATCAAGCGCCCGCTGGCGGACGAGCTGTTGTTCGGCAAGCTGGTGAACGGCGGCGAGGTGCGGGTGCATGTGAAGGACGACCAGCCCGCCTTCGAGATCATCCCGGCGGCGCCAAAGCCGAAGCGGGGCAAGAAGAAAACGGCGGCCCTTCCGGCGCCGTCGGAGGAAAAGGACTGACAGCCTCAGGCTGGGCGCCGGTCGCACTCGCCTTGGCGGTCGCGATCGGCGCCATCAACCTGCTGACCGTGCTTGCCTTCCGGGCAGACAAGAAATGCGCGCGGCAGCGGGGCCCCGCCCCGCCGCGGCGCATTCCCGAAAGCGATCTGCTGTTGCTGGCCCTGCTGGGCGGAACGCCCGGCGCCTATCTCGCCCGGCGCGCCTTCCGCCACAAGACGCGCAAGCAGCCCTTCAGTTCGAAGCTGCACGGAATCGCCCTGCTGCAGCTGGCCGGCCTTTCCGCGCTGGCCTGGCACCTTGCGCGGGGCCATGTGTGAGGTATCGGGCCGCCGTTGCGCTGATGCGCGATTCCCGCTAAGGGCCCGCGCTTCGCTGGTACGGCACACCCTGGAGGTGCCGGGCGATCAAATGATTGGAGAATGACATGTCTGATGTGCTGACGCTCGCCGCGGAAGCACGCGACCGG